>SKTU01000119.1 GCA_007122455.1 Haloarculaceae archaeon
CCGGACACCTCCTCGTCGCCCGTCGCCTCGCCGTCGAGCATGATCGGGAGGTTTCGAGCGATGAACTTCGCCTCCTCGTCCTTCGGGGCGTACTGGAGGCCGGTCTCGTTGTCGTAGAGGCTCAGCTCCTCGGCGTACCGTTCTATCTCCTCGCTGCGGGGTTTGTACGTCTCGAGCCCGACGAGGGTCCGCGTGTAGTCGGCGACCAGTACAGACAGCGCCTGGGCAGTTCCCCCGGCCGAGCGGATCGGGCCGGCGTAGTAGACGTTGACGAACTCGGTGCCGTCGTCGTTCTCCAGCAACTCGACCCGGTCGATCCCCTCGATCGGCGCGGCGACGACGCCCTCAGTCAGCAGCGCGACCGCCGTTCGCACCGCGCCTTCGACCTTCCCGGCGCGGTTCTCGTAGTCGCCGACCGTCCCTTCGGCGAAGTCCGTCGCGAGCTCCAGAGCGGCCTCCTCCCTGGAGATGTCGGGATCTGCCTCCATCTCGCGGACGCGCTCGGCGACGCCGTCGATCCCGAGGATGTTCTCGACGCGGTCCGCCATGTCCTTGGCGATCGGGATCTCGACGTCGGTCGTCGGATCGTCGCCACGCTCGCGGGCGGTCTCGGCGACCGCCATGGCCTCGTCGAGGCCGGCTTCCAGCCGCTCGAAGTAGGCTTCGTCGTCGGGCCGCATCTACGCTCGCCCGGCGATCGGTACGGAGCCGTGGTCTCGTCTCTCGAGAACGACGCGTCGATAACGCATATCGTCGCCCACGACGCCGGGGAGCAAAAAGCTGTTCTCCCGGCGCCGCCGCTGGTCGCTCGGCGATCCGAAAAGGGTGGACGTCGTTACTGCCACTCCGAGAGGAGTACCGCGTGCTCCGTCGGCGTGGCGAGCCACGCCTCCTCTCGACAGAGTTCGGCTATGATGAGCCGTTCGCTGTCGTCGGCGTCGTCGACGGACGCCATGACCTCGCAGTCGGGGGTCGCGGCCGGAGTGGCAGTGTCCTGTGCCATGCATGAGCATAGTTATCACTGCGTACATAAGGCTAACGATGTGACACCGTACCATATGGCGTTTTTCGAACGATCGAACGACGGAGTTATCCGTATCGATCGACTCGCGACGGCGCCGAGATCCCCGTGTCGGTGGACTTAGTACGAATGGGCGGCACAATCGCAGATATGAACGTTGTAGACGTGATGACGCCGCGGCAGGAGGTCGTGACCGTCGAGATACCCGGGACGCGAGACGACGTTCTCGAGTACCTCCAGCAGCGCGGCTTTTCGTCGGTGCCCGTCATCAAGCGGACCGACGACGACGAGGTCTTCCGCGGGCTCGTCACTCGGGAGGCGCTGATCGAACACCCCGACGAGGACCAACTCGCGCTGCTCGTCGAGGACGTGCCGACGATCGATCCCGACTCGACCCTCGGGGAACTGGCCGCCCTCGTACTGGAAACGGAGAGCCGGCGCGTACCGGTGCTCGACGGCGAGGCGCTCGTGGGGATCGTCACGGTCACCGACGTCATCCGTGCGATCGCCGAGGGTCAAGCCAACGGGGACGTCGAGATCGACGCCCTCTACGACGTGGTCGTCAACACGGTGTACGCCGAGACGCCGCTGCCGGTCGCCGAGCGGGAGCTCTCCTTCGCCGGCGTTCCCTACGGTGTCGTCCTCGGTGACGACGCCGATCCGGTCGGCATGCTCACCGAGGTCGACATCATCGAGGTCGCTCGCGTCGTCCAAGGCGAGGAAAACCCCGGCGACGCGGTCGCCAATCAGGACAACGAGTGGATGTGGGAGGGAATCAAGGCCGTCGGCAGCCGGTTTGTGCCGACGCTGAACGTCGAGATCCCCGGATCTCCCGTCTCGGAGTTCATGACCGCGGATCTCGTCACGGTGTCGGGGCAGAAGACCGCCCGCGACGCCGCCCAGCTGATGGTCGGTCACGACATCGAACAGATCCCGGTGATCGAGGCCGGCGAACTCGTCGGCATCGTCCGGGACGTCGATCTCCTCGAGGCCCTATGAGCGAGCTGGAGGACATTTCCGAACTGGCCAGGCGTCGCGGCTTTTTCTTCCCGTCGAACCAGGCGTACGGGGGGACCGCAGGCTTCTACACCTACGGTCCCGAGGGCGCCGCCCTGAAGCGGAACGTCGAGGACGTATGGCGGGACATCTACGTCCGCGAGGAGGATCACATGGAGGTTTCGGCGCCGACGATCATGCCCGAGGCGGTGTTCGAGGCGTCGGGACACCTCGAGGGGTTCGACGACATGATCGTCGAGTGCGCCGACTGCGGCGCCGCTCACCGCGCGGACCACCTCGTCGAGGACGCGACCGACATCGAGGACGCCGAATCGTACGGTCCCGAGGAGATCGGCGAGCTCATCGCGACCCACGGGATCGACTGTCCCTCCTGTGGCGCGTCGCTCGCCGGCGATCCGGTCGAGGAGTTCAACCTCATGTTCGGGACGAACATCGGTCCCGGCTCCTCCGCTCCGGGCTACCTCCGCCCGGAGACTGCACAGGGGATCTTCGTCGAGTTCCCGCGACTGAAGGAGTACGCCCGCAACCAGCTCCCCTTCGGTGTCGCCCAGATCGGCCGCGCCTACCGCAACGAGATCTCCCCGCGGCGGGCACTCGTTCGGGTCCGGGAGTTCACCCAGGCCGAACTGGAACATTTCATCGACCCCGAAACCGACGACCCGCCGATCGAGCGGGTCGAAGACGTCGAACTGCCGCTCTACTCCACGACGGCCCAGAACGGCGACGGGGGCGTCGAGCGGCACGCCGTCGGCGACGCCCTGGATGCGGGTATCATCGGTAGCGAGTGGGTCGCCTACTATCTCGCCCGCTCGATGGCGTTCTACGAGCGGATCGGCATCGACATGGATCGGTTCAGATACCGCCAGCACCTCGCGGGCGAGCGGGCACACTACGCCGCGGACTGCTGGGACGCCGAGACCGAACTCGGCGGCGACTGGATCGAGGTGACCGGTTTCGCCTACCGATCCGACTACGACCTCTCGAAACACGGCGACTACTCCGGGGAGGATTTCACGATATTCAGACAGTACGACGAGCCGGTGACCGTCGAGCGGGCGACGGTCGACCCGGAGATGAGCTATCTCGGGCCTGAGTTCGGTGGCGCCGCGGCCGACGTCGCCGACGCGCTCGAGCGACTCGCCGGTCGAGATCGGTCGGCGTTCGACGGCGATGCGGTCACCGTCGACGTCGACGGCGACGAGTACACCGTCCCCGTCGAGCGGACCGGCTTCGAGATCACCGAACAGACCGAGTCAGGCGAGCACGTCACGCCCCACGTCGTCGAACCCTCCTTCGGCGTCGGCCGACTCGTCTACAGCGTGCTCGTTCACGCGCGACGGGAGGATACGGTCGACGGCGAGGAGCGAACGTACCTCGAGTTGCCGCCCACACTGGCGCCGACCGCGGTCGCGGTGTTCCCGTTGATGAGTCGGGACGGACTCGACGACCGGGCCGAGGCGATCGCCGAGGATCTCCGCAGGGCGGGCCTGGAGGTCAGCTACGACGAGTCGGGGAACATCGGCCGTCGCTACCGTCGGCAGGACGAGGTCGGCACGCCGTACTGCGTCACCGTCGATTACGACACTCTCGAGGACGAGACGGTGACGATCCGGGAGCGGGATTCGACGGATCAGACCCGCGTCGCGATCGAGGAACTTCCGGAGGCGATCCGGCGGTTACTCGCCGGCGAGACGCTCGCCGATATCGAGTAGCTACTCCACCGCCGAGACGTCGATCCGCTCGCGCAACCACTCGACCGTCTCGGTGACCGTCTCGGGATCCGTGGCGGTAACTTTGAGTCGGTTCTCGCCGTCGGTGTCCGGATAGCTCCCGATCGTCACGTCGAACCGTCCCCGGGCGGCCGAGATCGCCTCGACCATCGACGCCTCCGGTTGCGGCGTGTACAGCGTTCGCGAGACCGCGTCGCCGTCGAACTCCGCCTCGACCAGTTCGAACAGCGCCTTCATCTCGTCCGGAACGCCGGGGAACGCGTAGACGTTCTCACAGACACAGCCCGGACAGAGCCCTTCGGGGTTTCTCACCGCTCGACTCCCTTCCGGTACCGCGGCCCACGCGTCGACGTCGAGATCCAGATCGCTCGCGTCGATCGTATCGGGATCCAGACCTCGATGTAGCGCGACGGTCTCGACGACGTCCTCGCGGATCTCGTCGCTGACGGCGAGTTTGCGGCCGAACGCGTCAGCGATGGCGTCGGCCGTGACGTCGTCGTGCGTGCCGCCCAGTCCCCCGGTGACGACGACGGCGTCGAAGCTGTCGGCCCAGTCGGTGACCGTCTCGGTGATCAGCGCTCGATCGTCGGGGATCGTGAGAATGCGGACGACCGACGCGCCCCGTTCGGTAATCCGGGTAGCGAGCCACGAGGCGTTCGTGTTCTCGATATCGCCCGCGAGCACCTCGTCGCCGACGGTGAGAATGGCGACTTCCATCGACGGAACCGAGGCTGGCTACGGATAAAAGGCTGCGGGCCAGCCTTCGAACACGCCTCTCCCATCGATTTTCGAATTCCGAATCGGAGCATATTC
>SKTU01000106.1 GCA_007122455.1 Haloarculaceae archaeon
CGCGTCTCGTTCCTGCGGTTCGCGCTGGATTGCGAACAGTTAACAGCTCCGTCGTCATGGGTGGGTGTATGATCCGATCGTTCGAAGGGATGACACCCGAGATCGCGGAATCGGCCCGAGTTGACGAGAGCGCAGTCGTAATCGGCGACGTCACGATCGAAGCGGACGCGAGCGTCTGGCCGGGGACCGTGCTCCGCGGCGACGAGGGGGAGATCGTTCTCCGGGAGGGCTGTAACGTCCAGGACAACGCGACGCTGCACGAGGGGACCGAGATCGGTCCGTACGCGACGGTCGGCCACAACGCCATCGTCCACAGCGCGACGGTCGGACGCCGGAGCATGGTTGGGATGGGTGCGATCGTCCTCGACGGATCGACGATCGGCGCAGAGAGTCTCGTCGGCGCGAACAGCGTCGTCGTCGAGGACACCGACGTCCCCGAGTCGGTCCTCGTCGTCGGCTCCCCTGCGAAGGTCGTCAAGGAAGTCGAGGACTCGCCGTGGACCTCTGCGAGCGACCACTACATCGAGCTCGCGAAGCGACACGACGAGACGTCCGAACTGATCCGGTAAGCGGCTCCCGTCCTTTTAAATAACGGTCCGTAGAGCGTCGCGAGTTGCAGCACCTGAAAAAGTGAAACGCTATCCGCAGCCGTTCACGAGCCCCGGACCCGTGGAATCACCGTCGCCTTGATGAACGGCCCGAAGATGATGAGGAAGATACAGATCAGCAGAACGACCGATATCGGTCGAACCAGGAAGATCTCGAAGCTCCGGATTCCATCGTGGGGGTTGATCTGGAGCGATCGATAGAGGTTCCGTTCGGCGATCGGCCCCAGAACGACGCCGAGAACGAGTGCGATGATCGAGAACTCGTTTTTCACCATGAAGTAGCCGATCACACCGAACGCCGCGACCGTCGCGACGTCGAGGATGTTGTTTCGGACGGCGAATGAACCGAACATCGCCATCACGATGACGACCGGGATGATGAGGTCCGTGTCGACCTTCGTGATGTAACCGAGATAGGCGATGGCGGTAAGGCCGACAACCAAGATAATGAAGTTCCCGACCAAAAGGGCGATGTAGAAACTGTACGTGATGTTGATGAACTCGCTGAAGAGCTGCGGGCCCGGTCGGAGCCCGTGGAGCAACAGCGCACCGAGGAGTACGGCCGTCGCTCCGCTCCCCGGAATACCGAACGAGAGCGTCGGGATGAGCGTTCCGGCGACCGTGGCGCTGTTGGCCGACTCCGAGGACATGACGCCCCGTGGATTCCCTTCGCCGAACGAGTCGGGGTTCTCCTCGACACGGAGCGCCTCGCCGTAGGCGACGAAGTTCGAAACGGACGTTCCGGCGCCCGGAATCGCACCGACACCCATTCCGATGAGCGCCGACTTGACGACGGTAACCGGGTTGCGAACGACGTGGTTGATCCCTTCTCGTCGGCTTCCGGATAGTGCTCCACCTCCTTCCTCGCCTTCTTCGATACTCGACGCGATACCGCCGGATTCGCGTGACAGCCGAATCATCTCACCGACCGCGAAGACGCCGATCAGTACGGCGACGAAGTCGATCCCGTCGAGCGTGATCGGATGCTGCATCGAGGCGTACCGGAGGTCACCGGTCGCCGGCGCGAAGCCGGCCGTCGTGATCAACATACCGAACGCGCCGGCGATCAGTCCCTTCATCATACCGCCGCGGGCGACGACGGTGATCATCGCGATCCCGAGGAAGGCGACGAGGAAGTACTCCGGCGAGCCGAAGGCGAGCACGATCTGTCGGAGGAACGGCGTGATACCGAACAGTAAGACGATCGCTATTATCCCACCGATAAACGAGGCCGTCGCCGAGATCGACAGTGCGGTGATAGCGAGGCCGTTCCTCGACATCGGATAGCCGTCGAGCGTCGTCGCCGCGGCACCGGCCGTACCGGGGGTATTGATGAGGATTGCCGAAATGCTACCGCCGTACTTCGCACCGAGATAGACGCTGACGAAGAGGATAATGGCGTTCTCTCCGGCCATCCCGCCCGAAAGCGGCAGCAACAGCGCCATCCCGATCGCCGGCCCGATTCCGGGGATCGCGCCGAGGATGATTCCGAGGATGATTCCGAGGACCATCCAGCCGAACGTCGGCCACGAAAAGAGGATCTCGGCACCGCCGGCGATCGCGTCGATCTGCAGGACGAGCGGCTCGACGCTCACTGTCGTCGCCTCCGTTTGTAACCGTTAGCGGCTGGAGATCGAATCGCGGCGAGTGCGAGCATCGCCGGTGCGAGATCCTCGCCGATCGTGACGAACGCACCCTCGTGGAGCCGAACTCCGAACACCGAGATGAACACGTAGGCGATCGCGAACGCGATGGCAGCGATCGCGATGACGTACAGCAACGGTTTATCGAACCAATAAATGTACACTCCCGCGAACACCGGTGTCGCCCAGAGGAATCCGATCGCGTAGCCGACTGCTGCGTACAAAAGTATCATGACCGTCGTGAACAGGACCGGACCGAGCGGTTTCTGGAATCGCGGAAGGCTGGTGTCGACTTCGGGCGATGCCGATTCTTCGTCGGGATCGATCTCGTCTTGGTCTACGAACTCTACTGATCCTGTGATAAACGGCTGAACTGATTTCGGAAGGTAATCCCCGACAATCACCAGCAGACAGCCAACGAACACGATTATAGCTGTCAGTCTCGGGAAAACACTACCGCCGAACGTGAAATCGCGGGCAATCCAGTACGCCCCCGCGGAAATAATGAGGAAGAACAGTAACAGTATGTTCTCCGAGTTTACTGCCTCCCTGTAATCAGTCAGCCGATCTGTATCGGTTGCCATTCTGTTCTCGTGAATTAATAGTAACTATCGAACGTACACTCGTCACCTGTTCGTCGATCCGGTTGATAAATTGGCAATGTAAGGTCTACGAGAGGGACTATCCGGCAGCAGCTTGCCGCAGCTCTTCAAGCTGTTCGTCGGTGAGCAGATCCATGATCTGCTCGTGACCCGTCTGCCACTCTGCGCCCCAATCGTCGTAGTGAAGGTACTGAACGACGTTGCCAGTCTCTTCCTCGAACTCCTGGGCTGGGCCCTCGATGGCTTCCCTGAAGCCATCTCGGAGCACCTGAAGCCGGTCCTCGGGGACGCCCGGCGGCGTGTTCATGCCGCGGGTGAAGTGCCCGGTCGGCGGGGCGTCGTACCCGAAGTCCTCCATCGTTGGGAGATCGGGGAACGTCGTGCTGCCCAGCGCCGACGTCGTGAAGATGACGTCGAGTTCGTCGGTCCATTCGGACATCGTGGTCTCGGTCGGAGTACCGCTGTCGGCCTCCCCGCCGAGGATACCCTGTGCCTGCTCGGCGGAGCTGTTGTAGCCGACGTAGTCGTCCCACATGATGACGTCAGTCATCCTGAGGATCTGAGAGGTCGTCCACTGACCGCCACCGACGGCCTGGCCGGTGAAGTTTCGGTATTCGCCCGCTTCGTAGGCCTCGACCATGTCGTTCATGTCCTCGATACCCTCGCCGGGGCGGGCCGGCGGCGTGTACGCCGTGAACGCGTAGGAGCCGATCGGTTCCATCTCCCACCACGGGACTGGCTGGCCGTCTGGGTCCATCACGCCCGTGAGCTGGGGGGCGTTGTTGAAACAGACCGTGTATCCGTCCGGATCGGAGTGGAACGCCTCCGTCGTCCCGCGTAGTTCGGCTGCGCCGGGAACGTTGTCGATGACGACGTCGGTTCCCCACGCCTCCTCGAAATACGGCTGGAGACCGCGTGCGTAAACGTCAGTCCCGCCACCTTCGCCGTACGGGACGATCATGCGGATCGTCTCCGACGGGAAGTCGTCGTCCGGCTCGGTGTCGTCACCGTTGCCGTTCCCGTTGCCGTTACCATTCCCGTTACCATTCCCGTTGCCGTTACCATTGCCGGTGTCCGGGTCGTCGTCAGCACACCCAGCTAATCCAACAACTGAACCGGCACCGATTGCTTGAATGAAGCGTCGCCGCCTCGTTGTTTTGCCATTGTCTGGCATACGAATAGCTAAGCGGGATGGGAATACATAAATCTTATTGATTATTAAATGCCATTAGAAAATTACAGTTAACTTTCGAGAATCCATGCAGTGAGTATTTTTACTACCTGAAAGAGTTACAATAATTAGATCCGGATGAGGCACTTATTAATGAAAGCGAAACTTAACGTATCGTCTGTTCGGCCCACGTTCGTCATTCGAGAGCCTTTTATATACTAACGTCGATTCCTGTACGATCACTCGACGGGAACGGACTCCCGATACCGCCTGCTCACCGCCTTCCACCGCCCGGATTTGAACAGACCATAACTCACGGCACCCGGCACGAACGACTCGAGCAGTAGGGCGAGATACAGCCCGACGACACCGAGCGGCGTAACGAGCCCCACGAACGCGGCCGGGAGCGCGAACCCGTACCGCCCGACGAGCGACGCGAGAAACGGGAGGCGCGTGTCGCCGGCACCGATGAGGGCACCGGTAGCCGCACCGTCGAGTCCGAATCCGACGGCGCTCACCGCGGCGACCGTCACGAACGTCGAAG
>SKTU01000075.1 GCA_007122455.1 Haloarculaceae archaeon
GCTCGCGAAAGGGCGAATCCGGTTCACGACGCCCTTCCTGTTCGCCTTCGGTGCGCTCTTGCTGTTTATTCTCGGTGGCATCACCGGTGTCTTCCTCGGGGCGATCGTGCTCGATTACGAGTTCCGTGGCACCTACTGGGTCGTCGCTCACTTCCACTACGTCATGTTCGGCGGGGCGACGGCGCTGATCGGTGGGGCGTACTACTGGTTCCCGAAGATGACCGGGAAGATGTACGACGAGTTGCTCGGGAAGATTCACTTCGTCATCTTCTTCGTCGCGTTCAACATCGTCTACTTCTCGATGTTCATGGCGTGGGAGACGCCGCGGCGCGTCTTCGTCTACCGCCAGGATTACATCGCCGTCCACCAGTTCGGGACGGTCGGCGCCTTCCTGCTCGGGGCGTCGTTTTTCATCATGTTTTACAATTTCGCGAAGAGCTACGTTTCCGGCCCGGAGGCGCCGGATAATCCCTGGAAATACTCGCGGACGGCCGAGTGGGCCGTTCCGTCGCCGCCGCCGCTGGAGAACTGGGAGGGACGGCCCTCCTACGCGTCGGGCGCTCTGGAGTTCGTCCGTGACGAAAGCCACGCGACCGACGGCGGACACGCCCACGGTCACGGTAACGAGGCGAGCAACTACGTTCTGGGTGAGAAACATCCATCGCACGCGAGCATCTGGCCGTTCGCGGGAAGCTTCGCGACGTTCATCTTCCTCCTCGGGCTGTCCGGTATCCGACAGTCGATCTCGATCGACGCCGGTGCCTCACCTTCGGAGCTGAGCTTCCAAATTCTCTCGCCGATGTATCCGACACTGACAGCGATCGGTGTCGTCGCGATGCTATACTCCTTCGTCAAGTGGGGACTGGAGGACTTCTACGCGCCGCCGATGGAGTTTGCGAACCGCTGGCCGTTCGACAACATCGAGAAGAACAAGCTGGGAATGTGGTTCTTCCTGGCGTCGGACGTGCTGGTGTTCGGCGCGTTCATTTCGGCTGCGGTCTTCATCCGTATCCATGCCGGATGGCACACGTGGACGCCGATTCCGGACTCGATCTTCGGGCTGATCAACACGTTCGTGCTGTTGACGTCGTCCTTTACGGTGATCCTGGCGCTGGTGTTCGCCCGCCGGGGGAGCCGGAAGGGACTCGTCGCCTCGATCGGGGCGACGTTCCTGCTCGGGATGACGTTCATGGGCGTGAAGGCGTTCGAGTGGTACGAGAAGATCTGGATCGACGGAGTCTACATCGGGAGCGTTGCTGAAGGGCTGCCGTACACGGACATTCAGGCGTCGGTGTACTTCGTGACGACGGGGCTGCACGGCGTGCACGTCCTGTTAGGGTTGATCGTCGCGCTGTTCCTGATAGCCCGTGCCTGGAAGGGGCATTACCTCGAAGACGAGCGTCCGGTGGAGTATTTCGGGCTCTACTGGCACTTCGTCGACATCGTCTGGGTGTTCCTCTTCCCGCTGTTCTACCTCTTCTGACTCCGCCGCGGTTTCTCGTTTCGAATCAGCTACGTAGCTCGAGCAGTGAGTTCTGCCATGGAACGGCTCCGGTATCTGACTGCCGGTCTCGCGCTCGTCGTCGCTGCAGCGCACCTCCTCGACCGAACCGAGGGAGGCATCGCCCTCCTCGTGTACGTACAGGCCGGCTACCTCGGAAGTCCGCTCCCGCTGCTCTTCGTTCTCGGAAGTTTCGCACTCGTCTTCGGCGTTGTGCTTGGCTTCCAGGGGTTGGCCGGTCGGTTGACGTATCTCGGTGGTATCGCCGTCATCGGCACGTTTCTATTCGGCTACGTCGTCTGGCACACCGTCCTCGACCACGGGGCGTTCTGGCCGTACATCGAGGGGACACACCACCACGGAACGACGTTCGAGTGGTTCGAGATGCATCTCCTCGGCGATCCGTACGTGCTCGGGACGAAAGCCGCCGAGCTCGTTCTGCTGGTCTTGCTGATCGCTCTCTACCGACTCGATCCCGACGACGACGGACGAATATAAGTATTCGAAGCCCTCGACTGTTAATATGGAGCTTTTTATCGCCCCCGAGTTTCTCCGCGGACTCCTCTACGCCATCCTCGGCGTCGGCTTCTGGGTCGGCGGCGTCGTCGTGGCGTACCTGGTGTGGAGACATTATCGCGGGGAGGGTCGCGCGCGTTGAGGTACAATTATATGTGGGCATCCCTTTGCTCCGACTAGACGCAGTATGGCAACCGATTCGATCAAGCTCTACACCCTGATCTACGTGGCGCTCCTCGCGCTGGCCGCCTCCAAGTGGCTGTTCTTCAACATCCCGTTTTTCGGCTACTGGGAGGCGTTCGCAGGGACGATGGTGTCCGCAGTCATGAAAACGGCGCTCATCGTGGGTTACTACCAGCACCTCCGGTGGGAGAACCGGTCGCTCACGTGGCTCATGGCGCTCAGTCTCGGCCTCGTCCTGTTGCTCATGAGCGCAGCCAGCTACTCGATCACCTGAGCCGCCCGCGATGACCACGCTCTCGACGTACCGCCCCGACGTCAACCGTCGGGAACTGCTCTGGTTGGCGGTGTTTCTCAATCTCCAGTTCGTCGCCGTCGTACTCTACTACGCGCTCAGCGGCGTCTCCGTCACCGAGCCGCGATACGCGCTCTACGGAGTCGTCTGGATCACGGTCGGCGTGCTCGTCATCTACAAGGTTCGGCCGCCGAGCGGCGTCGATTTTGAGACACGACGGCGTGCAGTCGCGATCGCGGCGACGTATTTCGGGTTACTCGCCGTCTTCGGTGGACTCGTCGGGACTGGCGTCGATCCGGAGATCACCGGCTTCCGTCTCGCGTGGCTCCCACCGGGGTGGGGGCCCGCGTTCGTCTACGGCGGACCCTACCTGACGATTGTCCTCATGCCGGCGTACCTCGTCGGTTATCTCGCACTGGCATATCTCGTCTACACGGTCGTCCTCGACGCGTCCGGTTCCGCAGTCGCCGGCGTCGCCGGATTGCTCTCCTGTGTCTCCTGTACGTGGCCGATTCTCTCGGCCGTCGCGGCGGCCGTCCTCGGTGGTTCGGGCGTCCTCGCGGCCGCGGCGATGGAGCTGTCGTACGATCTCTCGACGGTCGTCTTCCTCGCGACCGTCGCGTTGCTCTACTGGCGGCCCGGCTTTCGATGACCAGATCGGCAACGCTTAGGCCGCCCCGCCACTGGATTCGGTATGATCGTTCGTGCCGAGAACGTGCGCAAGCGATACGGTGACACCGTCGCACTCGACGGCGTTTCGCTCTCCATTCGGTCGGGCGAGGTGTTCGCGCTCGTGGGTCCCAACGGTGCCGGCAAGACCACCCTGGTGCGCGCGCTGACCGGGACGACCGACGCGGAGGGACACGTCGAGCTGTTCGGTTCGTCGCCGACCGACGTGGACAGAGAGCGGATCGGGGTTCTCCCACAGGAATTCTCTCCGGCCGAACGGTTGACCGCCAGGGAACTGATCGAGTATTACGCGGGCCTCTACGACGATCCGGTCGACGTCGAGTCGATCCTCGACGACGTGGGGATCTCCGACAGCTCGGAGACGTTCTACGAGAACCTCTCGGGGGGCCAAAAGCGGCGCGCCTGCGTCGGCACGACGCTCGTCAACGATCCGGAGCTACTGGTCGTCGACGAGCCGACGACGGGGATCGACCCGACCGGTCGGCGGGAACTGTGGCGGCTACTCGAGGGACTCGCCGACGACGGAACGACCGTCCTCCTGACGACCCACTACATGCAGGAGGCTGAGCGGCTCGCCGACCGGGTCGGGCTGCTCTCCGACGGCGCGCTCGTCGCCGTCGACTCACCATCGTCGCTGGTCGAGCGCTACGGCGGCGACAGCCGACTCCTCGTCGAAACTGAGGCGTTCGACGCGGCCCGAAGCGTCCTCGCCGACGGCGGCTTCGAACTGCTACCGGACGCCGACGCCGTCGCGGTTGTCGTCGACCCACCGTCGATCGGCGACGTGGCGGCGACGCTCGACGACGCCGACGTCGACTACGAGGGGTTGCTGTGGCGACAGCCCGATCTCGAGGACGTTTACCTGACGTTGACGGGACGAGAACAGGACGCCGTTGTCGAGCATCCGATGGAGGCGTCGCTGTGAGCCGTCTCGGACGCGTACGGGCAGAAATGACTGCCGCGAGCAAGGCGTTTCTTCGGCGTCGGACGGCGGTCTTTTTCACCTTCTTCTTCCCGCTGATCATCATCCTGATCTTCGGGGTGTTGGTGCGGACCGATCCGGCCGGCGGCGGTCTCTTTGCGGAGCCGCCGGGCTACTACGTTGCGGGATATCTGGCGGTGGTCGTACTCTTCACGCCGCTCTCGCGGATCGGAAGTGAGGTCGCCCGCCACCGGGACGGCAACCGATTCGAGAAGCTCGCGACGACGCCGCTCTCCCGCCCGGAGTGGCTACTGGCCCAGACGATCGTCAACGTCGCCGTGATCGGTGCCGCGTCCGTCCTCATACTCGTCCTCGTTCTCGTGGCTACCGATGCGGCCTTCTCACCGTCGTTGCTTCTGCTCCCGTACGTCGTGCTCGGCGTTGCACTCTTCTGCGGAGTCGGGGCGGTAATCGGCAGCGTCGCGGACTCCCAGGACGGCGTCATCGCGGCCTCCAACGGGATCGCTCTTCCGCTGCTCTTCCTCTCGGAGACGTTCGTTCCGCCGTCGATGCTCCCCGCGTGGTTCGTCCCGCTCATGGATCTCTCACCGCTGACGTACTTCGCTCGCGGCGTTCGGGCGACGACGTATCCCGGCGCAGCGGTAGACGCCCCGTGGGAGTTCGCCGGTCCGTACGCCGATCTCGCCGTACTCGCCGCGTTCGCCGTCGGATTCTTCCTCCTGGGCGCGTACGCGCTCCCGACGACCGATTAGCGGAGCGCGTCGAGTACCGGGATCTCGTCGATTCGCTCTTCGGAGAGTAGCTCCCAGAACACCCCCTCGGGCGTCGGGCCGCCACCGGTTCGAACCGTTCGCGTCGGCGTACAGATTACGTCGACTGGAACGTCGTGCGGCCGGGTTTCGATCTCGTCGTCGACGACCTGCACGTCGTGGACGGTCGTCACCACGGGGGTGTCCCCGGTGAGCAGTCCCAGTTCCCGGAGGATCGCGTACTCGAGGTCGCTGTACCCCTCTCCTTTGCCGATTCGTTCGCCGCGCTCGGTGACCGCGACACTCCCGACGACGATCGCGTCGAGTTCGCCGACTGAGCCGGCACTGACCCGTTCGCCGTGCGTTTCCATCTTCGAGATCGTCGCGGCTGCGTCGTAATCGTGGATTCGGTCGGGATCGAGTTCGACGAACGGGGCACGATCGGCGAGTCGCGGGACGGCCATGTACACGCTCGTGCCGTCGCGGAGCAGTCGCCGACGGAGCGGGAGTTGCGGTGCGTCGGGGTTGGCTTTGACGGCGTCGGCGGTCGAGAGCTCGTCGGTCGCCATCGCGCGCCGGGCTGTCTCGTCGGCTCCCTCGAAGTTCGTGATCCGCCCGCTTGGCGGGAACGGGAACCGAGCGATGCCGTCCGCCTCGAGCCGGTCCCAGATCCGCTCGCGGATCGCCTCCTTCCCGGTCATCTGACGATCATCGTCCGGACGAACTCGATCTGTTCCGGACCGTAGTAGTAGGTCAACATCAGGTAGGTGACGATGCCCAGAACGAGGCTGACGAGCCACGAGCCGACTGCCAGCCGCCCTACCGTCGCGTGTGACGTCGATCGCAACTCCGTCGGGGTGTGCGTTACGCCGAGCGTGATCGCGTAGAGGACGAACGGAACGGCTGCCACCGAAAGCAGAATGTGAATCCCGAGCATCGCCAGATACGCCGTCCGCAGCGGCGCACCTGCGAGGACGTCCTTCCGACCGCCGCCGCCCGTTTTCAGGAGGTAGAGCACGAGGAAGACGAGGATGAGGACGAACGCCGCGATCATCGCCATCCGGTGTTTCTCGATCTCGTCGTTGCGGATCCAGTACCAGCCGAGCGACAGACAGACGATCGTCACGGTGTTGATGACGGCGATCGCGTGCGAGAGGAGATCGACCGTCGATTCAGCTATCGTCGGGTAGATCGGGAGGCCGACGTAGAGTGTGCCGATCACGACGACGTAGCCCACGACCGTCAGGACGGCCGCCACTGCCCGTGGGTAGTCCCGCGCCAGGCGCGGCCCGCGTGCTGTCGACATACGCTCCCTTCCGTCGCGTTCCGTATGGTCGCTTCGCTTCCGGCCTTCCCAGCCGGTGTGATTTATGTACGCAGGACCGCTCGTATCGACCGGTCGCCGTGCGCGTTCTCAACTATCTCGAAATCGCCTCCCCGCTGCGGCGAAGCGGGATCGGTACCGCGGTCTCTCACCAGCGTCGGGCACTCGACGGCACCGATCTGACCGTCCTGACGTCGCCGTGGATCGGGGGGACGATCCGCACGGCAGCGACCGATGCGCTCGTCGGAGACGGGGCGTTCGCCCGGTACGACGTCGCCCACTGCAACCTCTTCGGCCCCGGCTCCGTGGCGGTTGCCGTCCACGCGCGACGGAACGGGATTCCGCTCGTCGCCCACGCCCACGCGATCGGTGAGGAGTTCGCCGGGAGCTTCCGGTTCTCCTCGCGGATCGCACCCCCGCTCGGTCGGTATCTCCGGTGGTTCTACGGCGCCGCAGATCTGGTTCTCGCCCCGAGCGACTACGCCGCCGAGTCGCTCCGCGGCCAGATCGAACCGCCCGTTCGGGTGATCACCAACGGCGTCGATGCCGAGCGACTCGCCGGCTTCGAGTCGCTCCGCCCCGCGAGTCGGGAACGATTTGGGCTCGACTCGCCCGTCGTCTCCACTGTCGGGAACGTCTTCGAGCGGAAGGGGGTGACGGCGTTCTGCGAACTCGCCCGGACGATCGACGCCGACTTCGCGTGGTTCGGTCCGTACGACACGGGTCTCCACGGATCGTCGATCGTCCGCCGGTGGGTGCGAAACCCGCCGAACAACGTCACGTTCGCTGGATGGGTCGACGACGTCCGGACGGCGTACGCGGCCGGCGACGTCTATCTCTTTCCAACGAAGGTCGAGACGCAAGGGATCGCGGTCCTCGAGGCGATGGCCTGCGGAAAGCCGGTCGTTCTCCGCGACATCCCGGTCTTCGAGGAGTTCTACACCGACGGCGTCGACTGTCTGAAGTGCCGATCCCGACCGGAATTCCGCGCCGCGATCGAGCGACTGCTCGGGGATCCGGAGCTCCGTGAGCGGCTCGGCGACGCCGCCCGTCGAACCGCTGCCGAGCACGGGCTGGATCGGGTCGCCGACGGGCTCTCGGCTGCGTACTCGACGGCTACCCGAGTTGTCGAGGAGTGAGCCGGCTCCAAAACGACTTCAAAGCCGGTCGTCGAATCGGTGGTATGCGGACCGTCGCGGCCTTCACCGACACGTATCGCCCGACGGTCAACGGCGTCGCCTACACTGTCGACGCGTGGCGAACCGTCTGGCGAACCCGCGGCGGTCGAATGGCCGTCGTCTACCCCGAAGCCGAGGCGTACGATCCACGAGAAAACGAGTTTCAGGTGTCGAGTGCCCCGTTCCCGTGGTATTCGGGATTCCGGATCGGACGGCCGTCGATCCCGAACGGGCTCGAAACGCCGGATATCGTCCACGCTCACACGCCTTTCACCGTCGGGCTGGCCGGACGGCGACTCGCGCGTCGGGCCGGCGTCCCGCTCGTCGTCTCCTATCACACACCCGCCCGGGAGTACGCGTCCTATCTCAGCGAACGCCTCGACGATCCGATCGGGCGCGTCGCCGAGCGGTACGAGCGGTGGTTCCTCGAGGAAGCTGACGCGATCGTCGCCCCCTCTCGGACCGCTCGGGAACGAGTGGACGTCGATTCGACTCCCGTCTTCGTCGTCTCGAACGGCGTCGACACGGACCGGTTTCTCCCGCAGGAAGAGGCAACCGTCGAACGGTTCCGACGGCGGTATGATCTCCCCGAGTCGCCGCTCGTCGGCTACACCGGCCGCCACGGCCACGAAAAGCGGATCGAGGAGCTGCTCGACGCGACTGCTCCCCTCGACGTCTCCGTCGTGATCGGCGGCGACGGTCCGGCTCGATCGACGCTCGAGCGACGCGTCGGTGATCGCTCTGACGTCACCTTTCTCGGCTTTCTCGAGCGAAGTGAACTCCCTGCCTTCTACACTGCGCTCGACGCGTTCGCCTTTCCGAGTCCAATCGAGACCGAGGGGTTGGTCGCGCTGGAGGCGATCGCCTGCGGGACGCCCGTCGTCGCCGTCGACGCCGGCGCTCTCTCCGAAACTGTCGTCGACGGTCGAACGGGGTACCACTATCCGTCGGGAGATCTCGAGGCGTTTCGCGCTGCGCTCCTGAGAACGCTCGAGGAACGCGAACGGCTCCGGACGTCGTGTCTGGAGCGGCGGTCGTCGCTGGACGTCGAGCGGTCGATCGACGCGCTCGAGTCGGTGTACGAGTCGGTCAGCACCGCTGCTCGCACACTCTCTCGATGATCTGTCCCGTCGAGAGCAACTCCCCCTCACGCTCCGGTTCGCGGGCGGATGCGCGGGCAACCGTACAGTCGAGCCCGTCAGCCTGCAACAGCGAGGCCAGCTCCGCCTCGTCGTGGTGTTGATCGTGCCCGAGCACGATGACGTCGGGGTCGATATCCCGTATCGGGACGAAGAAATCCTCCGTGTGACCGAGCCGAGCGTGGTCGACCGGATCCAGTGCGGCGACCATGTCCCGACGCTGCTCGTCGTCGAGGACCGGCTTCGGTTTGTGGGTGATGTTTTCGCGTCGAGCGACGATGACGTGTAGCTCCTCGCCCATCGACGCCGCGTCGGTCAGGTAGTGGAGATGGCCCGGGTGAAGGAGATCGAACGTTCCCTGCGCGACGACCCGCGTCATCGAAGCTCCCCGTCGATGTCCGCCTGCGTGAAGTCGAAGAACTGGTCGTCGGGGAGATCGACGTTGAGAACGTCGAGATCGATCGGTTCACCGTCTCGATCGAACGCCTGCCAGTCGTGTCGACCGTACGGCGCCCCGATGATGATGTGAACCTTCCCCCGCGTAAACGTGGCCAGATCGGCGTCGCTCGGGCGCAAGACGCCGTTGGGATGGGAGTGGACGGAGCCGACCGCGTTGAGATCGTTCGGCATGTACGTCGGCTTGAACTCCGCGCTCACCGGACTGGTCTCGGTTCCCGGCGCGATCAGCACGTCGGTGATGACGGTCCCGTCGCGATCGAGCCCGAGCTTCGAGGCGTCCTCGCCGCGAAGCCGGCCCATGTACTCGTAGGGGTGGGAGTCCTCCGACGCCTGCAGCGCGAACTGGAGGGCATCGTCGGCGATGCCGAGTATCTCGCTCGATCGGAAGAGGGACCCGAGCAGACCCATGGTCGACACTCCGAGCGGACGACAACTAAGGCTTGCGCACCGAGATTTCGTGGGCAGTCGGTCGATCGACGTGCGTCCATTCGGAGCAAACTCCCTTATTCCACCCCCTCGGAGGGAACGGTAATGACCGAGCGGAAGTACGATCTACTCACCACCGAGGACATCGACGAGGGACGGGCGACGGCGGCCTACTTTCTCCGAACGGAGGCGGTACTTGAGGACGCGGGCGCCGATCCGGAGGTCGTCGCGGAGCTGTCCACACCAGCGGGCTGGCACCTGTTCGCGGGCGTCGAGGACGCCGCACGGCTCTTCGAGGGGCTCCCGGTCGACGTCTACGCGCCGCGTGAAGGAACGCCGATCTCCGGTGGCCCGATCCTCCGAATCGAGGGCCCGTACCGGGCGTTCGCCAGGTACGAGTCTTCGCTCCTCGGATTTCTCTCCCACGCCTCGGGGATCGCCTCCGCTGCGTGGCGGATTCGGGCGGTCGCCGGCGACCGAACCGTACTGAGCTTCGGTACCCGTCGCCAGAACCCCGCACTCGGTGCGATGATTGAGCGAGCCGCGACGGTCGGTGGTGCTGACGGGATCGGCAACGTCGCCGGCGGCGAGGTGATCGGCGTCGAGGCGGGCGGAACGATGCCACACGCTCTCGCCGTCGCCCTCGGATCGTCGGAGGCGGCCTGGACGGCCTACGACGACGCATTGGCACCCGACGTTCCCCGCGTGATGCTCTGTGACACCTTCGGTGACGAGGCCGACGAGGCGGGACGCGCAGCCGACTGTCTCGGCGACGCGCTGGACGGCGTCCGTCTCGACACGACGGCCTCCCGGCGGGGTGACATGCGGGCGATCGTCGAGGACGTCCGCTGGGCGCTGAATCGACGCGGCTACGAGGACGTCGACATCCTCGTGAGTGGCGGGATCGACGTGCCCGACGTCGAACGGCTCCGCGACGTCGTCGACGGCTTCGGCGTCGGTGGGGCCATCGCCGACGCGGATCCCCTCGATCTCTCGCTGAACATCGTCTCCGTCGACGGAGAGCCGCGAGCCAAACGGGGAGTCAAGCCGGGGGGAAAAACCGTCTATCGCGACCGCTACCGGGACACCGTCGTTCCGCTCGGCGAGACGGCACGCGGAACTGAGCTGTTGGAACCGCTCGTCGAATCGGGAACGGTCGTCCGGGAGTTCGATCTCGACGCCGCCCGAGATCGTGCCCGCGCCGCGATCGATCCGCTGTCGGAGCGGGGCGTCTTCGAGCGGTAGGCATACCACCGGTGAGAGTGAACGCGGATCATGGACGATTCGGACGCGGACGGCGGTGGCGACGTCGCCACCGGTGAGGAGATCGACGCCACCATCGAGGCCCTCGGTCGACGCGACATCACCGTGGCGGAAGCCAAAGAGCGGATCCGGGGGGTGAGGCGGGTCGAGGAGTTCGCCCGCGTCGACGCTCGCCAGGGCGAACGAACCGGTATCCCGGAGGTGGTCGAGGCCGAACGCAAGACCGACGAGGAGCTCGTCGGAATCGGCAGCGAGCTCATCTCCTCGGCGGGTCGGGCCGTCCTCACTGGCGTCTCCGACTCCGCTCGTGGGGAGCTCGAAGCGATTGCAGCCGACAGCGAGTTCTACGAGCGCTCCCGGACACTCGTGATTCACGCCGCCGATTACGATCCCCCCGAACGTCGAGGTCGGGTCGGCGTCGTCACCGCGGGGACGTCGGACATCGAGATCGCTGAACAGGCGGTCGTGTTGGCCGAGGAGATGGGGTGTTCCGTCGAGACGGTCTACGACGTCGGCGTTTCGGCGATCCACCGGCTGCTCGCCGAGCGGGAGACGCTCGAGCGCTGCGACGCCGTCGTCGTCGCCGCGGGACGGGAGGGGGCGCTCGCGACGGTCGTCGCCGGCCTGGTGTCGGCACCGGTCATCGGTCTCCCCGTCGGAACGGGATCGGGATACGGCGGCGGCGGCGAAGCGGCGCTGATGGGGATGTTGCAGTCGTGTACGTATCTGACCGTGGTGAACGTCGACGCCGGCTTCGTCGCGGGCGGACAGGCGGCGCTCATCGCGAGGTAGCTCCGCCGCCGCGGTGACAGCGACCTACAGCAACCGTCGCGACCAGCCACCGTCGACGTCGATCACGTCGCCAGTGACGTAGCTCGCCGCGTCCGAGGAGACGAACGCCACCACCCGGCCGAACTCCTCCGGTTCGGCGTACCGCTCGAGCGCGTGGTCGGCCGTACTGAGGACGAGCCGCTCGATGTTCCGTTCGCGAGCCTCCTCGGTCGATAGCTCCTCGTCCGGGTTGCCGAACTTCGCCTGGCGACGCTCGGCCCGATCGGTCCATATCCCCCGCGGAGTGACGCAGTTCACGCGAAGGTTCTCCCGACCGTACTCCTTCGAGAGGCTCTTCGCGAAGCCGTACACCCCCGGTCGCATGGTGTTCGCGAGAATGTGGTGTGCGGTCGGCTCCTGGGTCGACGTCGCGATGATGTTCGTTATCGCGCCCGCGCCCTCTCCCTCGAGCAGGTGTGGGAGCGTCGCGTCGACGGCGACGATGGTACTCTTGAGGACGGAGCTGTAGATCGCGTCGAAATCCTCGATCGTCGATTCGTCGAAGCTCTGCTCCGGCGGTCCACCACGATTGGTGACGAGGACGTCGAGTCCGCCGAGAGCGTCGATTCCGGTCGTCAATCGCTCCGGGATCGCCTCCGGATCCGAGAGGTCACAGGTGATCGGGACGACTCGGTCGTCGTCGGCTCCCGTCTCCGTCAGGATCGCCTCCCTGGCAGCCTCGAGGTTCTCCTCGCTTCGGGAGCTGATCACGACGCTTGCCCCTTCGCGTACTAGCTCAGTCGCCGACGCCCGGCCGAGACCCTTACTCGCCGCGAGAACGATCGCGCGCTTTCCGTCGAGTCCGAGATCCATGCTCGGCCGGATACCTCCCCACGAGAATAAAGCTACCGGCGGCTCGGGCGGCGGTTTCTCCGGGAGACGCGTGACTACCTCGGCTTCGAAGAGGCGCTACATGTAGCCGAGATCGCGAAGGCGCTGCATCAGGTCCTCCTTGTCTTGGGCCCGACCGGCGCGCTCGGTCGTGTTGTCGAGGTCCTGCAGCCACGCCGGTTCGTCGTCGGATTTCTCCGTGGAGATCTCGCTCCCGAGCGAGCGGAAGCCGTCGAAGTATTTCGGCGAGACGGGGATCTCCTCGTGGGTGAGCCCGTTGGGAAGATCGTCGTAGCTCTGGGGGACGTAGCCGTCGTCCGGGAACGCCGGGACCGTCTCGGGGACGACGAAATACCAGAAGGCGTCCCAGACGTCGCCCTCGTCGAACTGGAGGATCGGCTGAATCCGGTCGTGGGGCGGGTAGATCTCCGGATCGTGTCGCGGGCTGAAGAACGTCTCGTCGGCGCGGGCTTCCTGTTCGTCCCACCGGATGCCCGAGATGATCCCGTCGATACCGTACGTCTCGAGGGCGCCGTTGAGCGCGACGGTCTTCAGGAGGTGGTTGCCGACGTACGTGTCCAACAGGAAGGGGAACGTCTCCTCTTCGTACTCGAGGATGTTCCGAACGTGGTGGCGGTTCGTCTCCTCGAGTGCGTCGATTTCGATGTCGTCACCTGGCGTGAGACCGTGCTCCTCGACGTAGGCGCCGATGTCGTCGTTCCGGGCGTAGACGACGTCGAGATCCCACTCGTCGGCCCACTGCTCAACGAACTCGAGCAGTTCGTCGAAATGCTGGTAGTGATCGATGAACACCGCCGGCGGTAGCTCGTGTCCGTACCGCTCGGCGACCTCCTTGACGAAGTACAGCGTCAGTGTCGAGTCCTTCCCGCCCGTCCACATGATCGCCGGGGTCTCGTACTCCTCGAGGCCGATCCTGACGACCTCGATCGCCTTCTCGATCTTGTCCTCGATCGACGGGTAGTCGTCTGCCGTTTCGCCCTCACCGTCGGTGTAGTCGACGTCGACGTATTCCGGAAAGTCGGACATTCTATACGATCGTGTTTCGTCGCCAGCCTAATGGGGGTTACGAGGCTCGCAAGGCTTCCGACGAGCGGTGACGTCGCGTCGGACGTTCCGGCAAACGTCGCGTCCGCGCCGTGTCGGAACGAACCTCGAACGTATACAACCCCGCCGAACGACGGCGTTCCCATGGAGATCTGGATGATCGGTGTTGCCGTCGTCGCGGTCGGCATCGTCCTGCTGGGGATCTGGCGCCGTCGAACCAACGAGAAGCGCGCCTCGAGGCGCGCTCACGAGGCTGCACGGGAGCGTGAACCGCCGGTCGAACTCGGCGAGACCTACGAGTTCGGTATCGCGGAGTTCACCGACCACCACTCGGGGGATCGCGTCGCGGTCGGGAAGGTCGAGGGGTTCGTTCTGTTCACCGAGGATGTCCCTGGCGATCTCGAGGAGGGCGACGTGATCCGCGCGACTGTGCTATCCTTCAACCGGGGGCGAACATCTGCCGATGCGACCTACGCCGGTCGGTGAGGTCCGGGGCCGATCGCGTCGGCTCGAACCGAGGTTCACTCGTCGTGAGTCGCGATCCGCTCTACGTTGGTGAGATAGACTGTCGGATATTTCTACAGATAGCGGGAAATATTCTGTCTAAATCCACTTCGATCTTAATATATGTCAGATAATCCGACGTCACTCACGTCCCGTCGAGATCCCACCACTCCGAGTAGTGATCGACGATCTCGTCGACGCGTCGGCGTGCCGAATCGGCGTCCTCGTCCAGCCAGGCGAACGGATCCGCCACGTCCGAGTCGATTCCGATGATCCCCTCGAGCGTTCCGAGCATCGCGTAGCCGAGGTGGCTCACCTGATAGCCGCCTTCCTGTACGAGAGCTAGCCGACTGGACGCGAACTCCTCCGCCATCGTCCGGGCTCGCGCTCCGAACGTCTCGAATCCCTCCTTCGTGACGACGTTGCGACCGAGTGGATCGACCGTGCCCGCGTCGCCACCGGCGCTGACGACCAGTAGATCCGGATCGTACTGCTCGACGACGGGCTCGACGAGGCGGTCGAACGCGTCGGCGTAGCCGCGGTTCCCCGTTCCCGGCGGCAACGGAACGTTCAGGTTGTATCCTGTCCCCTGACCAACTCCACGTTCGTCCGTATCGCCCGTCTGAGGATGTGCTTCGGGATCCCACGACCAGTGGTCGTTGTGGAGGCTGATCGTCAGCACGTCGTCGCGGTCGTAAAACACCTCCTGCGTTCCGTTGCCGTGGTGGACGTCCCAGTCGAGGACTGCAACGCGTTCGACCGCCTCGTCCGCGAGCGCCTGCTCGGCTGCGACGGCGGCGTTGTTGAAAAAGCAGAAGCCGTCGACCTGCTCGGGCTGGGCGTGGTGGCCGCTCGGACGGACGCAGGCGTACGGGACGTCTTCGAGCCCGTGTTCGAGAGCGTGATCGACTGCTGCCGCCGCCGCACCGGCGGCGTATCGGGCTGCGCGGTAGGACGCCTCGTTGGCGCCCGTTTCGGCGGTCATACGTCCTCCACCGTCGGCGCAGAACGACTCGAACGACGTCACGTGCTCCGGCGTGTGAACGCGGTGTAGCTGCTCGTCCGTCGCCCGCGGTGCGGTCTCCCACGCGACCTGTGGAAGTTCCGTGCGGACGATATGCCGGACGTTTTTCACCCGTTCCGGGCGATCCGGGTGCGGTTCCCTGAACGCCAGCCGCCCCGTCCACTCGCCCTCGAACTCACCCGCTGGCGGTTCGTGGGCGAGAAAACTGTCGTGCCAGAACGCGGTCATCGAAATCATACCTACTCCGTCCGTTTCCTGGTATAAAAATGACGGGCGCGGCCGAGTCGCTCGGCGACGATTCGCGTAGTCTCTCTATCCTGTATCGGACATTTTCGTACAC
>SKTU01000107.1 GCA_007122455.1 Haloarculaceae archaeon
CGGGAACGGGAACGGGAACGGGGAACCAGCGAAGCGCTCGCACTCCGAAACGTCAGTCACGGATTCGATGACACCGACGTGCTCGATGGTGTGACGTTTGCGGTCGAACGGGGCGAGGCCGTGGCGGTCATCGGCCCCTCCGGGACGGGAAAGACGACACTCCTTCGACTCCTATCTCTCTTTTACCGCCCGGAGGCTGGAACGGTCGAGATGGATGGAACGGACGTGTGGACGCTGTCGGAGCGCGAACGGCTCGACGTTCGTCGACGGATCGGGATGGTGTTTCAAGAGGCAAATCTCTTCGATGCGACCGTCCGTCGGAACGTAAGTTACGGACAACACATCCGGCGAAGCTGGCGTGATCGGCTCAACCACTGGCTCTCTCGGCTCGGTGGTGGAGACACGAGCGAGGCGGTTGCTGAAGCACTGGACGTAGTCGGGCTCTCGGATGCGGAGACACAGCCAGCACGTTCACTATCAGGCGGTGAAGCACAGCGGGTGGCGTTCGCTCGTGCGATCGCCTACGACCCCGATTTTCTGTTTCTAGACGAACCCACGTCCGACCTCGATCCCCGAAACACTGCCGTGCTCGAGGACGCGATCGATACGGCACGATCACGTGGGATCGGCGTCGCCATCGCCACACACGACATGCATCAAGCAGAGCGTGTTGCCGACCGCGTGGCAGTGATGCTCGAGGGACGGCTTATCGAATTCGGTCCGACCGAACGTGTGTTTACGAATCCTAAAGATCCCCGAGCACGGAAGTTCATCGACGGTGAACTCGTCTACTGAATCAGAACAGAACACGGACAAGATTCTAAACTCGAACCGAGAGATGTTTGATAATGAATGAAACAAGTGGACAGGGGCGGGCGACCCTCGTGCGAGACGGGGTAGAACTTGGTGAGCGAGACGTTACGTTACTCCGGGCGATTGACGACACCGGCTCGGTAGCGAAGGCGTCGACGAATCTCGGTCGGTCACGTGCCCGTGATCTCTCTCGAATCGAAGCACTCGAAGCAGTGTTTGGTGACCTCGTAGAACGGTACCGTGGCGGAAGCGGCGGGGGCGGGAGCAAATTAACTGACAACGCGACACGACTACTGAACCAGTACGAACGGCTTCAGGTAGCGCTCTCTGCGACTGCGCAGGTTCCCGAAACTGTGCTCGAAGGGACGGTCTCAGCTATCTCGGGTGAACTGGCGGACGTTACGACTAGCGTCGGTACCGTACGTGGTCTGCACGATGGTGTAACCTGTGGTGCCCTCGTGCAGGTTCGCATTGAGGGTGACTCTCTCACCGTTCTCGATCCAGCAGCTGCTCCAGACCCCGATTCAACGAGCGCGAGAAACCACTTGTCCGGAACAGTTACTGAGATAGAGCAAGGCGAAACGGTGTTTACTGCGAGTATCGACGTCGACGGTGCTGTATTTCGAGTCCTGGTGACAGAAGAGAGTGTAGATCAACTCGAATTAGTTTCGGGACGTGAGATCGTGCTCACGTGGAAGGCGACAGCGACACGGCTTGCTCACGAAGCCTGAGGACGTTTCAAAACGATGGCTCTATGAGCTCTCCTTCTTGAGACGTCTGCGTTCGTGGAACTACTGACTACTACACCCAAGAGGGTTTCTTGAGATGCTTCAGTTATCCTCGGGAATGTACTGCTCAAACTCTGGCTCGTCAGACAACCCATCGGAGTAGAACACCTGTTCTCCGTCGATCGTGTACTCTTCGATGATGGTTTGTCCCTCCGTCCCAGTCAAAAAACCCACATAAAGCATCGCCAGTTCGTACTTAACTGCAGCGTGTATCGCGGGATTGACCACAATGATCCCGTAGGGGTTATCCAACATCGGGTCACCGTCCGTGATTGGCCCCTCGACGAGAAGGTCAAGATCAACTCCGTCCCGCATGTCGATGAAGTTTCCTCGAACGGAAAGAAGGTACGCTCCTTGTTGACCTGCCTGAGCGAGTGTATTTCCCATCCCCTGGCCAGCTTCGAGATACCACTCTCCCCCTGGAGACGAGTTGCTTTGATCCCAAACTTCTAGTTCCCTGACGTGCGTCCCCGAGTTATCTCCCCTCGAAAGAAACGTGGCTTCGGTCTCGGAAATCCGGTCAAACGCTTCAGTTGCCGTCTCTACCTCATCAATACGGGCCGGGTCTTCGGGCGGACCGGCGATCACGAAATCACCGAAGGCGAAATTCCGTCGGTTGATGCCGTGTCCGGATCGAATGAAATCGTCTTCTAATGATCTGGCGTGGGCCATCACTGCGTCAACGTCACCCCGCTCACCTGCTGCGATTGTTTCACCGGTACCCCCCGAAACAGCGCGCACAGTCGTCTGATACTCCGATTCGAATGTGGTGTGCAATACATCGAGAAGGCCGGAATCGTACGTGCTGGTCGTTACGCCAACAGTTAGTTCACCAAGTTCAGCCGATTGATCAGACGATTGTGACCCGAGACAGCCCGCTCCTGCCGCTGCTGTTGCCGTCCCGACGCCTGTAAAGAACGCTCGCCGCGATACGTGGCGTCTATCGGTGACCATTGTGTAAACCACATTTCGTTTCTAAAAAAGGGTAACGCAAACACAACCGTTTGAATCCTCTGTTCGTAACGGCGATCCACTCGTCCGGAGAGAGTTCCTCACTCGAGGTATCTCGTTTCTGCAGTCGTTCTCGAAGAAATTCTTCTTTCGCGCTCGCGCCGGTTTGCTCGACATCTTCCCCGATCCCTACGAGGGGTCACCCCCGTCCCACGAAAGCTGATCGACGTCTTCGTCGTTCAACCCGCATCCGCCGCAGCTACGTCCGGAATCGCCGAAGACGTCCTCGTTCCACTCGGTGACTTCGGGGTCGTCCGGAACCCAGGTCGGGTCGAGTTCCAGCCGTTCGATCTCGTACTCGACGAGGGCGGAGAGCAGATCGCTCAGCGCGGCGTAGAACCCGTCGTCGTGGGCGCTAACTTCCTCCGCGAACCGCCAGTACCACCGACCGAGGTGATCCTCGAGGAATCTCCGCTGGGCATCGACCACGACCGCTACCCCTTCGACGTCACTCTCGAGTCGCAGGTACGCCTCTTGAAGGGAGAGGTGACTCGTGAACGACGTCAGGAAGCAAACGTGATCGCCGCGATCGTTCTTCCCCGGTGCGATCGAGAGATCGAACGCGTCGTAGAAACCGCGGATGTCCGCGAGCTGGCGTACGTTCGTCATCAGCGGCCCTGGCAGATACGTCAACTCGTACGGCGAGACGGTGATGCCCTCCTCGACGCCGAACAGCGACGCCCACCGACCGCATAGCGCGTCGAACGCCTCGAGGTGCGTCCCGACTTCGGCAGCGACACCGCCGATCTCGGAATCGATGGTTCGCGCCGATTCGACCAGGTCGTCGGTGTAGGCTTCGGCAGCGAGCGCCGTCTGGAGTTCGTCGCCGGGACGGTCGAAGCCGAGTGCGAACGCGCCGTAGAGTCGACCTCGGTGATAGGCAGTCGCTACGTCCCCCGGGACGTCGGACGCCTCGTCGACGTCGAGTTCGTCTGTCGGCGAGTCGACCGCTGCATGGGAGGGGTCCCGGCTCGCGTCCGATCGACGGGCAGTGTCGCTCGGCGGCCCGCCGAGGATGGTGTTTTCGCTCATGGTCAGGTCACGTCCAGGCGGTAGACGTTCTCGTCCCCGTCGTACCGTTCGCGTTCGACCCGCGGCTCCGTGATCGGGACGCGGCCGACTTCGTCGCCCTCGTAGTAGCCGACCGCCTCGTCGCCGTCCAACTCGAACTCGGTGATCGACCACTCGGTACTGCCCATGAGGTTGAGCAATCCCTCCAGTTCGGGCTCCTCACCGTCCCGTATCGCTTGATAAGTGTCGATGGCGTCGGTGACTCCCGGGCCGAACATCTGTTCGAGGTAGTCGATCGGAGCCGTGATCGGGGGAATGTAGTAGACGTTCGGTTCGAGTCCGAACTGCGGATACAGCGGCAACGCGATCTCCTTCTGGTGGACGAGAAAGTCCAGCGGGTTCGTGGGCTCTTCGGACGGGTCGGACGTATCGGCCTCGTCCGGGTGGTTGATGTATCCGTGTAGTCGGATCTTTCCGAGGCAGTTCTCGAAGCACTGTGGTGCCTTCCCCTCCTCGGTCTTGGGATAACAACCGACACACTTCTGGGAGATGCCTTCCGCGTAGTTGAACTGCGCCTTCTTGTACGGACAGGTCTCGTTACAGACCAACCGAGCCTCACAGTTCTCCGGGTCGATCAGGACGACGCCGTCTTCCTCACGCTTGTAGATCGCCTGAACCGGGCAGCCACCGGCGCACGCCGCGTACGTGCAATGGTTGCAGATGCGCGGCAAATAAAAGAACCAGATCGGGTGAGTGTCCTCGTCGAAATGCGTGTCCGGCTCCATCTCCTCCCCGGCACTCTCGTCTTCACCGAGGTTCGGGTAGCGCCAGTCGTCGGTTCCCGGCATGAATCCGGCGACGTCACCGCCGATACCGCGCTCGGTGGGGTGGTTCTCCGGATCGTCCCAGTCGGTTCCGCCGGCCTCGAAGATCGTCTCGCCCTCGTAGGTACCGTCGTCGTCCCACTCCATCGAGTCCATCTCCTCGAGCAGGCGCTTGTCCCACCCGACCGGATGGGAGCCATAGGGTTTCGTTTCGACGTTGTTCCAGAACATGTGCTCCTGGCCCTCTTCGTGGGTCCACGTCGTCTTGCAGGCCAGCGTACACGTCTGGCACTCGATACACTTGTTCAGATCGAACATGGCTCCCCACTGCCGCTCGGGGCGAGCCTCTTCGTACGGGAACTCGACCTCACGGCCGAGCTGCCAGTTTTCTACCTGGGGCATGATCAGTCACCTCCTCTCGTCACGAACTCACCACGGAGATACGCCTCCATGGCGTCGTCCTCGTAGCCGGGGCGGAGTCCCAACTCGGCGGGGCGCCAGATCCCGTCCCCGTCCTCGCCGCCGTCTTCGGCCTTCTCGATTTTCACGAACGCCTCCTTCGGCGCGCCGTTGGCGCAGTGGATGTCCGGGGCGAATCCGACGTCGACGTTCTGGCCGCCGTACTCCTTTCGGGCCATGTCGTCGGTGAGAAGCGTCGGGCGGAACCAGGTCCGCGTGGCGCTCTGGTGACCGCCGTAGCGGTACAGCGCCTGGTAGTCGGTCTGCTCGTTCTTCGCCAGCCCGTCGTCACGCTCCTCGTGGGCCTCAACCGTCCCATGGGAGGCCTCGTTGAGGTTGAACCAGCTGCGGGTGACGCCCCGCGGCACCGCCGGCTGGAACCGCACGCGCATCATCGCCCGGGCGACCTTGTAATCGTCCTCGTCCTCGTCCCAGCCGCGATACGGGCGGTCCTCGGGGTCGGCGTCGACGTAGACGTAGTCGCCGTCCTCCAGACCCTCCTCTCGGGCGTCGGCGGGGTTCATTTCGATGTAGCCCTCGCCGACGTAGGGCTTGCGCTCGTCCTCGCGCTCCATGTCGCCGAAGGGACCCCACCAGACAGCCACGTTCGGCAGCGCGTTCGCGAACGTGTGCGCGCCGTGACGGTATTTCGGCGTCATGTAGGAGTAGTCGTACCCCTCGTTGAGCGCCTTCAACGGGTGCTCGGTATCGGTCAGCTCGTCGGGGGTGTACACCGCGTTGCGGACCTGCCGGGCGATACCGTCGCGGGCGCTCTCGTCGGCATCCCAGCCGCGGTCTTCGGGGGTCTCCGGATCGATGACCGGGTGATCGCCCCCGGAGACGATGGCGTTCGGCTCGTAGAACGTCCCGTCCATCGGCTCGCGGTGCAACGGGATGTTCTCGCCGGCCTGCGTGAACAGCTCCTCCTCGCGGAAGAATTCGAGCCGTCCCGTCTTCGTGTACCACGGGGCGTCCTCGTGGGTCTGGCGACTCCCAATGAACTTGGGGTAGGTGCCGGTCATGATGAGCCGCGGGATGCCGTCCTCGGCCTTCTCGATCAGCTCGTCGATGTCGTACCCCTTCACGGTGTTCGACCGGTCGATGACCCGCTGGAGGTACGGTTTCGCTCGGTACTCGTCCTCGTCGATGAACGCCCAGTAGTCCTCGAAGCGGTCGTCCTCGAGCTTCTCGCCGAGCTTCTCGGCGACACCTCGGTAGATCTGGGCGTCGTTGCGAGTGTTGTAGATACGCTCGTCCAACCCCGTTTCGGGCATCGCCATCACGAACGGGTTCGTCACCGACGCCGTGATGTCGTGGACGTGGTACTCCGCCCACGAGTCCGCCGGGAAGACGATGTCGGAGTACTCACACGTCTTCGTGAACCACCATTCGTTGGTGAACAGCGCCTCGATGCGCCCGTTTCGCAGCATGTTCTCGATGATGTCGAACGAGCCCTTGGCGTTGCCAAGGATGGAGTTCGATCCGGCGGTCCAGAGGAACTTCGTGGGCGTGAACACGTGGGAATCACCCATGAAGTACTCCCCGTCGATCTTCAGCGGGCGGTCGCCGTGGGAGTACCAGTGGGCCGACTGCATCGTGTAGCGCTGGTCGGTTCGCGCGGGCGCATCCGGATCGAGTTCGGGGTCGAAGGGATCCTCGGAGGTCCACTGGCCGTTCCCGTTGAAGTACGCTCCGCGGTAGTTCCCGGCGTAGCTGCCGATGTTGCCGCCGAAGTTCCCGATGTTGCTCGTCAGCGAACACAGCAGGAACGCGGTTCGGTCCTTCTGGTCCTGGTTGGTGTAGTGGTTCGGACCCATGCCCGTCATGAGCAGGGTCTTGCCCTGGCCCTCGGCCATGTCGTAGGCCAGGTTCTCGACGGCCTCGGGCTCGGTACCGGTGACTTCGGCGACCGCCTCGACGTCCCACGTCTCGAGGAGATGATCCCTGATGAGGCCGAACACGGTACGGACCTCGACGGTCTCGCCGTCGACCGTCTCGACCTCGAAGGAACCTTCCAGCGACGCGGTCGCCTCGAAGTCATCGCCGACCTCGTCGCGGCTGACAGGGACGAACTCGTCGGCGTCGGCGTCGTGGACGACGAAGTCGCCCCAGCCCTCCCGAAGGTCTTCGGTGAGGACGTTCTCCCAGACGTCGGTCCGGCCGGCCGCCAGCCGCTCTTCGTCGTCGTCGACGACTATCGTCTTCTCGAGGTCGGCGTTCTCGTATTCCTCGAAGAGTTCGTGGGCACGGAGGAACCGCTTGTCGTCCATCCGGACGAGGATGGGGAGGTCCGTCTGCTCGCGAACGAAACTCTCGTCGTAGAGCCCCTCCTCGACGATGATCTTCGCCGCGCCGAGGAACAGCGCCGAGTCCGTGCCGGGGCGGACCGTAATGAGCTCGTCGCACTTCGAGGCCGTGGCGTTGTAATCCGTGAAGATGCCGGTCACCTTCGACCCTTTCATCCTGGCCTCGGTCAGCCAGTGGGAGTCGGCCATCTTCGTACAGATCCAGTTCATCCCGGCGATGACGATGTTGTCGGCATACTCGACGTTCGCCAGGTCGAAGTCGATGGTCTGCTGGCCGGTGACCATCGTGTGTCCCGGCGGGAGGTCGGTGTGCCACGAGTAGTTGTCGAGGCCGACGCCACCGACGGCCTCGCCCTCGTCGACGTCGCGAACGTGCTGATCGACCAGTGCCATCTGGTTGGCGACGCGGTAGAGTCCGAACAGCCGGATCATGCCGAGCAGCGGCATGCCGCCGCGGAACTTCATCGCCTGGATGCCGGCGCCGCCGGTCTCCTCGACCACGCGCTCGTCATAGCCCTGCTCGAGGAGCATCTGTTGACCCTCCTCGCCGCTGTAGTGGTCGGCGATCTCGAGGATGGCCTCCGCCGCGAGATCGTAGGCCTCCTCGAAGGCGACCTCTTCCCAGTCGTCCTCGCCGCGGTTGGCGTACGCTTCGGGCATCGAGCCGTCGTCCTCGCGAGGGAAGCCGTCCTCGACCCACTGTTTGAAGCCCGAACGGACCATCGGCGACTTCACCCGCATATCCCCGTAGAATCGTTCGATCATGGCCAGACCCTTCTGGCAGACGCGCGGATCCCATCGATCCGAGGCCTGATTCCCGTAGAGATCCGTCGCTTCCCCGTAGTTCATCGACGGTCCGAGCCTCGTGATCGTGCCGTTCTTGACGCTCGCCTCGAGGTAGCAGTTGTGGGTGTCGTTCGGCGTACACGTCAGCATGAACCGGTCGTCGACGTCCCAGATATCTCGGTATAGCTCCTCCCACTCTCTGTTCGGATACCGTTCGAACGGGTTGAAGACGTCCGGATCCGGCTCCGCCGTCGGCGTTGTCTCTTCGCCCTGGTAGCCGAACGAACAGCCGGCCAAAAGCGTCGAACCGGCTCCGGTCGCCGCAGCGACGACGTCTCGGCGTGTGACCTCCCGCTGGGCGACTCGGTCGCTCAGTCCATCGTCGCTCATACTGTCACCCCCGGAACGAGGTCGGCCTGTGCGGTCGAAGTGTCGGTGTCACCGTGGAAGCGTCGTCGAACGACGATCCCTCGGAGTTCACCCGTGCGTTCGATACTCATGGGTTACAGTAGCACTGTTGATGGTCGATCGTAGAACTCCTATCGAGGATTCCCAATCGGCAGGAACTGAATCGAACATGTTCGGACGCAGAAAGAGGGGGATGTTCGCTCCCCTCGACGATCGAACGTAGAGCGTCGAGGGCAACACGGACTCTCGTGCGTTGAGAGCAGATCGACGTCGATCGCGCAGTCGTTGGCGTCCTATCGACGTTGGAGTTCCAGGAGGGATCCGGTCGTGGCGACGTCCCGTTGCCGGACGTCGGCGAGTAGTTCCCCTGCGTTGGTTCGGAGTGCGTCACGGACGTAAACCGGATCTTCGACCACGGCCGAAATCAGGTCACCGTGGTCGGCGAGTGCGAGCTCGTCACTCAGCTGTCTGAGTTGGCTATCGCGGGGAAGTCCGCGGAGATCGATTGCGTCGTCGGGGACCCCCCGAAGCGCGTCTTCGAGAAACGCCTCGACCGTAGCCGCAAGCCCCTCGAGTGAGTCGTAGCCGTCGGTATCGCCGACGTTTCGCTGGAGATCGCGGTCGAAGGGCAGTTCGTGGATGACTGGAACGTCGATCTCGACCGTATCCTCGAAGAGCCGGTTCTCCGCCCCACAGCATTCACACTCGAGCGTGTTCATGTTCACCACTGCAGCCACCGTCGCGACGCCGTTCTCCTCGAACAACTCGACCGTCCGTCTGGTGTCGTCGACGCTCGCGTCGAACGGCGTGGTCACGAAGATCCCGCCGTCGACCGGTACGTGTTCGAGCACTGCACCGGCCACGTCGTCCGATCCCGCCGGCATGTCGATGATGAGTACGTCGCGATCCTCCCACGCCCCTTGAGCGAGCAAGTTCTCGACGGCGCCGTAGGCGATAGCGCCACGCCGTGCTGTCGGCGGCTCTCCCCCCGCAACTCCTGGGCTCAGCATTTCGAGCCCGTCGGATTCGATCGGTACCGGCTGCCCGTGTTCGTTCGTCAGAATGGGCCCCTCGACATCGGCAAGCAGGTGCGGGACGTTCGGACCGTAGATATCGGCGTCGAACAGCGCGGTGTCGAGACCCCGAGACGACAGCATCCGCGCGAGTGCGACGGAGACGGTAGTCTTTCCGACTCCACCTTTCGCGCTCGCGACGGCGAGTACGTGGTCAATCTCGGGAAGATCGACGCCCTTCGTCTCGTCTCGAACCGGCAGGACACGGGCGTGATTCGCCTCCGGGAGCGTGAGTGCCGCGCCACGGATCTGTTCGACGATCCGTTCGGCGAGATCTTCGCCCAGTCCGTCGATCGCGACGTCGACCGTTACCGCCCCGTCAGCGATCCTAACTCGACGAACGATGCCCTTCGAGATCGGATCGCTCCCGTCGGGCAGCGTGACCTCCCGAAACGGTTCCGGAGCCTGGTCGTTCTTCGCCATCGATAGAACGTTGACCGGCGCTAATGATAAGCGGCTCTTCGATTCCCAGCGAGTGAAACACACCCACGCAACACCAATGGGCGTCAGTTACCCACCACTCGACCGTACGTTCGTTCGAGAACACCCGGATGTGGATCCCGATTAGCGGCGTTTGCGACACGTCGTGGGGCTAAAAAGCGACCGCTATCGCATCTCGGCGAGCGTGACGAAGGAGTGCTCCGCGGCGGTCACCCACTGGGTGACGATCTCGTCGTCGCGGCACGTTCGGGGGTAAATCGTACATTCGTCTCCGTTCTCCCCGTCGACGATCGCGTATTCGAAGTCGTCGTTGGGAATCCCCGCATCGAGTTGGACGTTCGTCGATAGTTTCTCGTCGTCCATACCTACACTTCTCGTTATGACTGCATAATAGTTTCTATTTGTAGGAATATTACGCGTGGTTGGCTGATCGGACAGATACGTGGACGCTCGACAGTCGTTCGTCCAGTGACGCCTCACTCGTCGATCGAGCCGGGTGGTGGGGCAGCGTCGACGACGGTGAACTCGAGTTCTCGGCCCGAACGATCGAACGCTCTGACGTCGTCGATTTCGTAGGGTGGAATCGCGACGAAGACGACCTCGTGGAGGTCGTCCCGCTTGGTGAGTATCGGTGTTCCGTCGGGATGGGTGAGGAACCGACCGTCCGCGCTCGGCGTCGAGAGATCCATTCCGAACACTGCTGCGACCGATTCGCCCGTGTCGGGGAGATACATGTCGGTGAACACCGGTGTGTCGTCCGGAACGTCGGCGTCGAACGTGCCGCCGGGCGACGTCGCGATCGAGACGGTGACGGAACCGGGGTCCCGATCGGCACCGATCTCGAGCAGCGCCTCCAGCAGACCGCGCGTGACGTAGACCACGACAGTATACTTTCGTTGTCGTCCCCATAACACCGTCGTCGATCGAGATCTCGATACAACGTGCGGTTACTGAACTACCCCCACGACCTGTATACGGCGAGAACGTCGTATTTGACTTTATTCCAACAATAAACTGACAAAAACTTTATATATCCCCCCGTCCTTTGTGAAACTGTCATGTCCGACAACAAGGCAGCGAAGTTCCTCGCAGAGCACCCGAAGATGACCGGCGTCCTGTTCACCGCCATGCTCCTGCTCTCACAGGCAGGTACCGCCCTGGCCGGAAACGGATCGGCCTACCCCGGCCCCTGAACTGACTGATCGAACCGCCGACGCGAACGAACCTGATTCTTCGAAAACCTGTCGAGAAAGCATCATCTCCGCCACGTCGAGAGCAGTACCCCCGTCACTCTACTCCCCGTCGAGGGAGACGGTGTCGCTCCAGGAGAACTCCCCGTCGAGAAACACCGGAATCGTCTCCAGCGAGAGAAACTCCTCGAGTTCGGCTCTGGAGACGCGAAAGGTTCCGGTAACGCCCGGACAGAGGAAGACGTCCTCGTTGTCGGCGATCGCCGGCTGGAACTGGACGCCGAGACCGATCGTCCCGGTGAGATACGCGAGAACGTCTACGGAGTAGTCGTTCTCACCTCCGTCTAGCGTCGTGATATCCGCCGCCGTCGTGACCGTCGTTTCCGACTGAGCGATGTCGGCGTTCCCGTCGCCGATGACGAGATACTGTGAGCCGATGATGCTCCGATCCCGTGCGATGTTGAGTGCCGATCGAAGCGGGAATCCGATGTTGAGAAGGCGAGCCAGCGTCTTCCCGATGCGGACCGCACCGGTGTTGATTATGTCGTCGATGGTGACGACGCCCCCGACCGCGCCCCGCCGAATGAGCTCCGTCCCCTGTCGGTAGGAGCGGCAGGCGTTGAGAAAGAACACGTCGACACCGACCGTCTCGAGCGTCGCCGCGTCGAGCAGTCCGTCGGAGCAGTCGAACCCGCCATCCTCGACGTGACCGATGTAGTGGAAGAAGTCGGTATCGGACTCCAAAACGAGCTGTAGCCGGTCCGTCGTCAACCCCTCGTAAAAGGAGAGTTCGAACGGGAGGTCCTCCCGGGAGCCGTACACCTCCTCGGCGACGTGGTGCTCCTCGAGCATCTGTTCGTCGTTACAGACGACCACGAGCCGGATGTCGCCGTCGGTCGGCTCCCGTGCGAACCGGTTCCGGTAGGCCTCGGTCATGGCCTTACTCGCGCCGAACGGCGCCCCCGGTCCAACCCACGCCTGCTCGAGCGAGTCGGTGCCGCTCGGTTCGACGAACGCCTCGCTGGGGTTCGATTCCGAACGACGATCGTCCGCCGTCGCTCCGTCGGTCACCCGCTCGGCGGTTCGAACGATCGAGAGATCGTTCACGAGATACGGGAGGACGTCGATACTCTCCGGACGCGACGTGACGTGGGAGACCAGCTTCCACTGTGGGACGTGTTCGGCGAGTCGCTCGAACGGAACGCGCAGATATTCGGCCAGCTGTTGTTGTAGCGACATCTCGTAGAGCGCATCGAAGTCGAGATCCACCGCCGAATTCAGTGCCTTCCGCTCGTAGAGCGGAACGGGGCGCGGACCGGCCGTTCTGACGACGCAGTCCAGGAGGAAACACTGCTTGAGCGTTCGCTCGACGGTCTCTTCGAACCCGAACGCCCCGTCCAGATCGTAGGAGAACCCCTCGTCGGTGACCAGTTGCGGCCTCGGCCCCGGACGAACGTCCGCAGCGAGATAATGCGAGAGCGTCGAGACGACGAAGACGGACTCCATCGTCGGCGGGACTTCGATCGTGACTCCCGTATCGGGCGTCCGCAGTCCCCGGGGGATCGAAAGCTGCTCACCCACCGATAGTGCGGGTGGATGACCGCGGAGTGTCGGATACGACCGCTCGCTCGTGGTCGTCTTCAGTGCGCTACCGAACGTCGAGACGGCGGCCATCAGGTCGTGTGGGTCCGTCGTCGTCGTCACCGTCGCAGCCGGACGCTCGTGAAACGACCTGGCGCCGACCTGTACGGGAGTCGTGCCGTCGACGGCGATCGTCGCCTCGCCGACGCTGAATCGGACCGAGAACGGCGCCTCGATCCGGAGATAGATCTTCATCGGCGAGGTCAGCTCGATCTCGTAGCTGCCGGCGTCGAAGGAGCGCTCCTCGAAGTGACCGATCTGGACGAGCTCTCCTTCCCCGTGGACGTACATCGAACTGACGACCTGAAACGTAAACTCCGATGCCGAAAACTCGGCAGCGGTGTCGACGGGGTATCGGAACGAGTCGGGGTCGGTTCTCCGTAACGTTGGCGGCGTGTCGGTCGTAACTTCGCAGCGCCGGCGCTCGATTCGATCGTTGATCTCGAACCCGGATCCGTCGTCGAGCGGCGCGATCGAGACGCGGGAGACGACATCGTCGACGTCCGGGTTCCGTGCCATGATCGTGGAGAGTACGTTCGCGCCGAGATCGAAAAACGCTTCGACGGCGGGCGGATCACCTGAGTAGATCTCGAATCGCGTTCGCGTACAGCGTCGGCGTCCGTCGTCGGCCGTTTTCGACGGCATCGCGGATCGCGTCGACTGCACCGTCCAGCACGCCCGCGCCGTGACCGACGAGAACGCGCTCGACGTCGTAGCTCAGGAGAGATCGCGGGGGACGGATTCGGAGCATCGGGTGAACCCCGAGCCGTTCGTCTCGCGTCAGGAAGTACGACGCCGTCCCGACTGCCTCCGGAACGACGAGCGTCTCGCCGTCGAACAGCACGGCCTCCTGCCAGAGCGGGTTGTCGACGAGCCGGATCGAATCGAAGCCGCCGATCGTCGAACCGAACCGCTCGACCGGCGCGTCGATCTCGGACGCGACGCCGCTCATCCACTCGGGGACGTGTACGGAAACGCCGTGGCGTTCGGCGATCGTCCCCGCGTCTCGCCTGTGTCTTTCGAACAGCGTGACCACACCGGCGACCTCGCCGAGGTCGGAGAGTAACTCGTCGACGGCGTCGCCGTCGACCGGATCGACGACCCAGACGCCGTCGTCGCCTTCGATCGCGTGGGACGCCCGCTGCATCCGCTCGTCGGGGTAGGCGATCCACCCCGCGCCGCCGTCGAAGCGGTCGACGATCTCGACTTCGGTTTCCCCCGAACCTTTCATGGGCATACAGTCGCTTCGAGCGGGAATCGGATAAACGGTCAGCCCCACGAGGGATGGTTTTATTCCCGCGCGCCGCCCCACTCACGTATGCTCGACGTCTGCCGATGGCTCACCCTGGAAGTCAAATATCTCGATCCGATCGTCGAGTTCTACCGCGAGCATCTGGACGTCGCTGTCGTCTCCGGGACCGACGACGAGTGTGCGCTCGACGTGGGTGACGGCTGTGAGCTTCGCCTGCGTCGTCCGAGCGGCGTTCCCCGCGGGGGGCTTCACACCCACTACGCCTTCGCCTGCCCCGCCAACGTCTACGACGCGTGGTGGGCCGAACTGGAGGCGGAGTTCGAACTTCAGGAGGTCGAGTTCGGCTCGATGCGCTCGCTGTATCTGTACGATCCGGAAGGTAACTGCGTGGAGATCGCCGGCGCTGCCGCGGATCGACCCATCGACGATCCCACGCTGTCGGGGATCTTCGAGGTCGTCTTCGAGGTCGAGGAGCTATCGCCCGCCGAATCGTTCTACACGGACCTCGGGTTCGAGATCGTCGACCGGGGTGAAAATCGGCGGCGGACCCGTCTGACCTCGGGGGGGCTCGATATCGAGCTGTGGGAACCTCATCTCGGGCTGGCGGACGCCCGCGGCGGTGTCCACGTCGACGTCGGTATCGAGGCCGGAGATCCGGAAGCGGCCGCCGACGCGGTTGCCGAACGCGTCACAAAGCGAGAATCAGTCGGCGACGGGGTTCGGATCCGCGATCCGGACGGTCATTATCTGACGTTCGTCAGTTGAGCCGGTCGGCGTTTATCTCCCGGCCCGGCGGCGAGACGACGAGGAACTTCCGAAAGTGCATCAGTTCGCCGCCCATCTCCCGAACGTCGCGTGCGAACCCCGCCGCGAGTTCGTTGAGATCCCCCTCGATCGAGAGCACGAGCACGTCGCCGCCACGCACGTGTCGAACCCACTCGTCGGGATCCGTCGATCCGTCGAGAACGCCGAGAACGACGGAGCCGGGGCCTTCGGGGTCGTCGAGCTCTCCTTCCGCGGTCTGCAGGTCGAGATCGAAATCGCTCATACTCGCCGTCGGACCGCCGACGAAAAAACCCTACCGGCACGACGCCACCACGCGGCTTTTGTTCTCGACCGTTCTACGCTCTCCAGTGACCGACGACTCCGCGGACGCGATCGACCTCGGTACGTTCTACGACGCCGTCGAATCGGCCGGAAGACCGGTGGTGACCGCCACTGAGGTCGCCCGGTCGGTCGGCTGCTCGCAAGCGGCGGCCGTCGACGCCCTCTCGGCGCTCGCCGACGCGAACCGTATCGAACGGCTCGCCGTTGACGCGGATCCGATCGTCTGGTTCCCCACGGACTACCGAAAGACGGCCGATCGCGAGCGAATCACCGTCTTCCCGGAACGTCGCGAGATCGTCGCCGACGCGCCGACGCAGTTCACCCGCGCACTTCTCTCGCAGTTCGCCGGCCTCGTCGATACGAACCGCAAGCGCGGATACCGATACGAGATCCGCGAACAGGACGTCTGGAACGCACCGCATGAGGATCTCGAGTCGCTCCGGACGACGATCCGAACGGCCCTCGGCGGTCGGTACGAACCGCTCGAGGAGTGGGTCGAGGGACAGTGGGAACGGGCTCACAAGTTCAGACTGTTCACCCACGAGGACGGCTACACCGTTCTCGAAGCCAAGAGTGCGGACCTGCTCGGCAACGTCGCGGAGCAGCAACTCGAGGAGGGAACGATCCGCGCTCGGATCGACGACACGACGGCGTGGATCGCGGAGCGTCGAACCGCCGAGCTGAAGCGGACGCTCTACGAGGCGGGCTATCCCGTTCAGGACCAGCGCGATCTCGATACCGGTGACGAACTCCAGATAGAGCTCCGGCTCGATCTGCGCCCGTATCAGGCCGACTGGGTCGCGCGCTTCGCCGACGCGAAGTCGGGCGTGCTCGTCGGTCCGCCGGGATCGGGAAAGACCGTCGCGACGATGGGGATCATGGCAGACGTCTCCGGCGAGACGTTGATCCTCGTCCCGTCGCGGGAGCTCGCCGCCCAGTGGGAGCGAATGCTGCTCGAGCACACGACGCTCTCGGCGGAGCAGATCGGCCAGTACCACGGCGGGCAGAAGGAACTCCGCCCGGTGACGATCGCGACCTACCGGATCGCGGGGATGGATCGACACCGGCTGCTGTTCGACTCGCGAGCGTGGGGGCTCATAGTCTACGACGAATGTCAGGGGATCCCGTCCCCGGTGAGTCGTCGAAGCGCGTCGCTGCAGTCGAGACACCAGCTCGGGCTGACGGGCTCCCCCGTCCGGGAGGACGACAAGCAGGAGGAGATATACACGCTCATCGGTCCGCCAATCGGGACCGACTGGGAGGCGCTCTTCGACGCCGGCTACGTCGCCGAACCGGAGGTCGAGATCAGGTACGTGCCGTGGGCGTCGGAGCTGCACCGCAACGAATACGGCGCCAGCGACGGCGCCGAAAAGCGCCAGCTCGCGGCGACGAACCCGGCAAAGGGCCAGGAGATCGAAGCGATCCTCCGACACCACCGCGGTTCGAAGGCGATCGTCTTCGTCGAATACATCGATCAGGGGAACCGCCTCGCCGAAACGCTCGGCGCACCGTTCGTCAGCGGCGAAACGCCACACGCTCGCCGCCAGCGGCTCTTCGGGCAGTTCCGTGGCGGGGATCTCGATACCCTCGTCGTCTCGAGGGTCGGCGACGAGGGTATCGACCTCCCGAACGCCGAGGTCGCGATCGCCGCCTCGGGGCTCGGCGGTTCGCGTCGGCAGGGCGCCCAGCGGGCCGGCCGAACGATGCGTCCGGTCGGCAAGGCACGGATGTACGTCCTCGCGACCCGAGGCACCCGCGAGGAGGATTTCGCTCGCAACCGAACGCAGCACCTCGCCGCTCGGGGCGTTCGGGTCCGGGAGACCGACCCCGTCGCGTTCGGCGACGGCCGCGTCGTCGGGGAGTAGCTTCAAACGCTCCGACCGCGTGGTACGCCCGTGACCGACGAATCGAACGGTGGCCGGCGTCACGATCGCCTGACTCGGACCGCGACACCGGGGCCTCGAAACTCGCTTCGACACTGGCCGGACGCCAAACATCCGCTCCGAATCGTCTTCAACTACGTAATAATCGTCCTCGGACGACACTCGCCGAGCCTCCGGTTGAAGTGCTGGCTCTACCGTCGACTCGGGATGGAGGTCCACCGGGGCGTCTCGTGGGGGCTGGAATCGACACCGGACGTCTTCTGGCCCGAACTGATCACCGTCGAAGCCGACGCGATAATCGGGTACGACGCGACGCTGCTCTGTCACGAGTTCCTTCAGGAGGAGTATCGGACGGGACCGATCCGCGTCGGCGAACGTGCGATGATCGGGGCTGGAGCGATCGTCCTCCCCGGCGTCGAGATCGGTGACGGCGCCCAGATCGCGGCGAACTCCCTCGTGACGTGCGACGTTCCCGCGGGGGAGACGTGGGCCGGCGTCCCGGCGGTACCGACGACTGACTGTTAGTTTCGAACCCGCATCGCCCCCTTCCGAAGAACGAGCCGGTTCGGGATGATGTACTCCTCGCCGTCGTTTTCGATTCGAGTTGCGAACACGTCGATCTCCTGTACGATTCCCCGACGTCCGTCGATCGCGATCTCGTCCCCGATGCTGTACGGATCGGTCAGGAGGAGATAGATGCCGGCTGCGGCGGAGGCGAGCAGGTCCTTGAATGCCAGCCCCGTGAGGAAGAAGACGCCGAACGCGTACGCCGCGAGCAGGACGATCAGTGCGGCGGTGGCGACGCCGAGCTGCGACAGGGCGATCAGCCCCGCCACGTAGAGGATGGAGAACTTCACCACCGAGGAGACGAGTGTCACTTCGGGGAGCTTGACGCTCCGGAGTCGCTCGTCGACGAGCAGTTCTGCCTTGTCGGCGACGAGCAGTCCGGCGATAACGACGACGACCGCGACGAACAGCTTCGGGAGGAACGAGATCAGCGCCCCGAAGAGCGTCTCTTCCGGGAATATCTGAAGCAGGCTCGCGGCGTAGACGACGGCCACGAGGAAGACGAACAGTCCACACACCTGTGCGAGCAGGCGGGTCGTCGTCGTTCCGAGCTGTCTCGCGGTGCGCTCGAACGGCGTCCCCTCGACCGCCGCGTCGACCCGGAACGCTTCGAGCGTTCGGCGAACGAGCCACGCGGTGAGCCACCCGACGACGAGGCCGACGAGTACGACCAGCATCGCCATGACGAGGTTCTGTTCGGCGTTCGAGAGCTCGCCGAGCCACGAGATGAATCGGTCGCGTACCATCAGTATTCCTCAGGGTCCAGTTCCAGTACGATCGTTCCGCCGGAGAAGGCCCGGACGAGGCCGTCTGACTCCGACAGCACGATCGCGATGGCGTTCGTGTCCCGGGTGATCGACCCAGCGGCCATGTGGCGAGCGCCGAGCCCTTTCGGGATGTCGACACCTTCGGCGGACGGTTCGAGATATCGGTAGGCGGAGACGATCTTTCCGGAGTCGGAGATAATGAACGCGCCGTCGAGCCGCGAGAACTCCTTGAGCATGACGTTGACGATGGGGTCGCCGACGTGAACGTGAGATTTCTCGAACGGGTTGTAGCTGAGGGGACGGGACTTGTTCATCACCTTCCCGGCGTCCCCGACGACGAAGAGTGCCCCGACGCGCTTTCCCTTCTGTCCCTTCTTGCCGAGTTCGATCGCCACCTCCAGGACGTCGCGAATGACGCTGGGTGCAGCCCGGGAGTTGACGAAGAGATCGTAGACTCCCGAGTGGTCGAACTGGCCGACGCGGACCCGGGTGACCGTGTCCGCGTCCTCGGAGAACAGCTTCGCCACACAGACGACCTGGTCGCCCTCCTCGACGTAATCGTCTCCGAGGGCGCCCTCGATTCCGAACCGGATCCGTTCGGCGAGATCCTTGAACTCCAGCGGCAGCTCGACGTACCGTTCGGCGTTGACTTCGTTCTCGGGGGCGACGACCACGGCGGGGATGCCGTGGTCGAGGAACCGCTCGTGGAGTGAGCCACTGGGAGAGAAGAGAAACACGTCGTCGACGTCGGCTACGATATCGTCCAACAGATCCCCGATTTCGGTCATTGTTCGTTTATCGAATCCGACAGGAAAAAAGGTTTGCGTGGAGTCCGGCGATGATACCGACGAGGGGGCCGATCGGCCGCTACGCCGATAGCCACCGGTGTCGGTCGTGGTCGCCGTCGTCGAACCGATCGCTTCCGAAGGCATCCACGTCGATCATCGGCGTTTCGCCCTCAAGGACGAGATCGCGGACGACCTGTCCGACGGCCGGCGAGTGGAGGAACCCGTGCCCCGAAAAGCCGACCGCGTTGACCAGTCCCGGTCTGGACTGTTCGATGATGGCGTTGTGATCCGGCGTTTCGATGATCAGGCCGGCCCATCCGTTCTTCACCTCCGCGCCGGGACCGAAGAAGTCGGCGTACTGACCGACAGCCTCCAGCACGTCGGACGCGAAATCGAAGTCCATCGATTTGGCGTACGAGTCGGGATCGTCCGGAGTGACGTCCCCGGAGAGATCCGGACCGCCGCCGACGATGGCAGCACCGTCTCGCTCCGGATGGAAGTACGAGTCGGTCTCCGGATCCAGCGTCATCGGCGTCGACGTCGGAACGGGACGTTCGGGCTCGACGACGGCGACCTGAAGCCGTCGTGGGGTGAGCGGTAACTCCAGGTCGGCCATCTCCGCGACGCGCCCGGCCCACGCACCGGCCGCGTTGACGACGGCGTCGGCTTCGACGCGCTCGTTTTCGGTTCGAACACCCGCGATCGCCCCGTCGTCCTCCAGGAGGTCGACGATCGGCGTCTGCGTCTCGATCGAAACGCCCGCCTCGCGCCCGGCGTGAAGGAATCCCTGGATCGCGAGATGCGGATCGGCGTACCCGTCGTTCGGCGAGTACGCGCCGCCGAGAATCGCTTCGGGTCTGATGCCGTCGTGAATCTCGGCGACCTCCTCCGGCGAGAGGAACTCGTTTTCGACGCCCAGCTCTCGCTGCAGTTCGACGGCGGTCTCGAACCGCTCCTTGGACGCTTCCGAACGGGCCAAGAAGAGATAGCCTGATCTGTGAAAGCCGATGTCGACCCCGAAGCGCTCCTCGAAGTTGTCCCACACTTCGAGCGACCGCTTGGAGAGTTCGACGTTGGCGGGGAGCGTGAACTGCGATCTGATCCCGCCGGCGGACCGTTCCGTGTTTCCGCTGCCGATGCTTCCCTTCTCGAAGACGGTGACGTCGGCGCCCGCGCTACTCAAATAGTACGCGCTGGACAGCCCGACGATTCCACCGCCGACGATCGCGACGTGCATACTGGCCTTTCCGACCTAACTGTAATAGCGATTGTGCAGGAATGACACGTGAGACGACCGTGGTATTGAATCGAACACCCTACAGTTCGCCCTCGAGCACCTTCGCGGCGGTCAGTACGGGATCCCACGTCGTATTGAACGGCGGCGCGTACGCCAGATCGTAGTTCGCCAACTCGCCGACGGTCGTCCCTTCGGTGACGGCGGCGACGATCGCGTGACTTCGGTGAACTGCGCCCTCGCCGTACTCCGAGACGAGGCTTGCACCGAGAACGCGGCCGGTCTCGCGATCGGCAGTTAGCGTCACCGTCACGGTTCCCCCTTCGGGATAATATCCCGCGCGGGATCTGGCGTCGATCGTCCGACTGACAGGGTCGAAGCCGGCGGCTTCGGCCTCGTCGTGGTCGACGATACCCGTCCGTGCCGCCTCGATTTCGAACGCCTTGACCGCCGCCGTTCCGGCGACGCCGCCGCCGACCGACGGTTCGCCCGCGACGGTCTGTCCGATCGCGCGGCCGTGGCGGTTCGCCGTCAGCGCCAGCGGAACGTGGACCGGATCGCCGGTGACGACGTGTTCGGCCTCCGCACAGTCGCCGGCGGCGTAGACGTCCGGCAGGTTCGTCCGTCGATATTCGTCCGTCGCGATCGCCCCCGTCTCGCCGATTTCGACGCCCGCCTCGACGGCCAGTTCCGTCCGCGGTCGAACGCCGGTACCCAGAAGCGCCATCTCGACCTCGACCGTTCGGTCGGCCGTCCGGATCACCTCGATCCGTCCGCTCCCCTCGAACGCCTCGACCTCGCTGTCGAGGTAGAGCACGACGTCCTGCTCGCGAAGGTGGTCGGCGACGGCCTCGCTGGTCGCCTCACTGAACCCCTTCAGTACGCGATCGCCGCGCTGGAAGAGGTGGACCTCGAAGTCGTTGGCTGCCAGCGCTTCGGCCATCTCGACGCCGATGTAGCCACCGCCCACGATCGACACCGGCCCGGTACAGTTCTCGAGGAACTGACACGCTGGACCGCGATCGGGCTGTTCGGACGGACTCGACTCCCGAGAGCGCGCGACGAACTCCCTTAGCTCCCGCCCGTCGGTCATCGAGCCGAGCGTGTAGACGCCTTCCAGCTGCGTTCCGTCGATCGACGGAACGACCGCCGCGGCACCGGTCGCGATCAACAGGTGGTCGTACGGCTGGACGACCTCGCCGCCGTCGGCGACGGCGGTGACGGTCCGGTCGTCCGGATCGATTGAGACGACCTCGTGTCCCGTACGGAGGTCGATATCCCGTTCCTCGCGGAACTCCTCCGGCGTGACCGACACCAGATCGTCGAGCGTCTGAATCTCGCCCTTCACGTAGTACGGGAGCCCACAGGCCCCATAAGAGACCCATTCGCCTTTCTCGAAGACGACCACGTCGAGCTGTGGATCGTCCCGCTTTGCCTTGCTCGCGGCGGACATCCCGGCCGCGTCACCGCCGACGACGACGAAGCTACTCATGGCCCTCGATTCGATCGCACGACATATAAACCGCGGTCCGGTGTGCGCCGCAGCCGTCCAGCGGAGTCACTCGAATAACGATAACGTTCGGACGGCCGAGTCAGCTCACTCGTACAGCGGGAACTCCTCACAGAGCTCATCGACCTCCGCCGAGGCGGCGTCCAGCACGTCGTCGTTGTCCGGTGCGTCGATCACCCGGGCGATGATGTCCGCGACGCGGCGAGTCGCGGCCTCGTCGAAGCCACGAGTCGTCAGCGCCGGCGTGCCGGCGCGGATTCCGGAGGGGTTGAACGGCGAGCGCGTCTCGCCGGGAACGGTGTTTTTGTTCAGAATGACGCCGACGCTCTCGAGGGCCTCTTCGGCCTCTCCCCCCGGCGTGTCGGGGTGAGAGTCACGGAGATCCACGAGCACCAGGTGCGTGTCGGTTCCCCCGGAGACGAGCGAGAGGCCGTGTTCGGTGAGTCGCTCGCCGAGCGCCTCGGCGTTGGCGACGACCTGGGCGGCGTACGTGGAGAACTCCGGTTCGAGCGCTTCCCCGAACCCAACGGCCTTGCCGGCGATGTTGTGCATCAGCGGTCCCCCCTGCCCGCCCGGGAAAACTGCCGAGTCGATCGCGTCGGCGTACTCCTCGTCGCACATGATGATGCCGCCGCGGCCGGCACGGATCGTCTTGTGAGTCGAGCCGGTGACGAAGTCCGCAACTCCGACGGGGGATTCGTGTTCGCCCGCGGCGACGAGGCCGGTGATGTGTGCGATGTCGGCGAGATGGTAGGCGCCGACGGCGTCGGCAGCCGCCTGCACGCGCTCGAAGTCGACTTCCCGCGGGTAGGCCGAGAACCCGGAGACGATCACGTCGGGCTCGAACTGCTCGGCCTGCTCGCGGAGCCCCTCGTAGTCGAGATACCCCGTTTCGGGGTCGACCTCGTACTGCTCGACGTCGAACAGCTGGCCGGCGAAGTTCGCCGGATGGCCGTGGCTGAGATGTCCGCCGTGGGTGAGATCCAACGAGAGGATCTTGTCGCCCGGTTCCAGCATGGCGAGGTAGACACCCATGTTCGCCTGCGTTCCCGAGTGCGGCTGGACGTTGACATGCTCGGCTCCCCACAGTTCAGTGGCGCGCTCGATGGCGAGTTCCTCGACCACGTCGGCGTACTCACAGCCGGCGTAGTAGCGCTCTCCGGGGTAGCCCTCGGCGTATTTGTTCGTCAACTCGGAGCTCTGTGCCTCCAACACCGCCTTCGAGGCGTGGTTCTCCGACGCGATCATTGCGAGCGTTCTCTTCTGCCGTTCTCGCTCCGCAGTCAGTGCATCTGCGACCGCCGGATCAGCCTCCCGAACCCGATCGTAGCTCATATCCGCCATTGCGGTGCGGCCCGCAAAGAAGCTACCCGTTCGGGACAGTGGTCGCTCGGTGAGCGGAAGGAACTACTATAGCCTCCCGCGAGAAAGCCGTGGAAGATGGTCGAGTGGTCGGCGACCGACCGACGTGTCTGTGGGGTCGGAACCGGCGGAACGGTCGAGCTACGCGTCGGGGGGTGGACGCCTAGCAACGACGCCGTTCCGATCGGTCGATCCGTCGACGCGATACTGGCCGGCGAAACCGACGAAATCGCGCTCCCTGACGTCGATCTCCGAGCCGACGAGACGTCGATCGAACCGCCGAAACGGTTCGGCCCTGGACGCCACACGCTCGATATTTCCGCCGCACTCTCGACTGCCCTCGCCTTCGAAGGACGGGCGACCCTCACGACCGACGGGACCCTTACCTTCCGGGAGCCGACCGTCGTGACGATCGGCTTCCGGGACGACCGCGAGCGGGAAACGATCACCGTTCCTGGGACGGCAGCTGGACTCGCCGTGGCCGTCTCCGCGGCGGCGACGTCGATCGAGACGGTCGGCCCGGAGCGATCCCACCCCGCATCGCGGCCACCGACCCCCACCGTCGAGTTCGGTCGACGGTCGATTCCCGACCGGTTCGAAACGGCCAGCGAGGATCGACCGGTCCTTTCAGTTCCCCCGTCCGCACAGGCAGTACTCGTCGCCGCGCCGCTGGCGTATTATCTGGGTGCTCGCATGGAAACCACTAGTGGTTCCCCGCAGCTCGCGACCGCCGACCGCGTTCGTGAACTGCCGCAGCTCCCGGCCCTTTCGGGGGTCGTTTCGGAGTGGCTCCGGCGGCTGGTCGATCTCGACTGTCGGCTGCGACGGCTCCCCTGCGAAGGCAACCTGCCGATTCCGGAGCACCTCGACGCCGATCGGCTCCGAGAGAAATCGCCCGTCGACCGCCTCCGTGTGGCTCTCGAAACGGAGCTCGACGACACGGTGGAGTGGCCGCTCACGGTGTACGTCGACGACGACGTCGAAAGCGGACGATGGCTACCGTACGTACTCGACAGACTGAGCCTCGTCGTCCCGGCTGAAGCGTCGGAGCTGGATCCGAAGGCGCTGCTCCGGCGAAGCCTCGACGAGTTCTTCCGTGGGGAGTCGCCGAACGTCGAGGCCGTCGACCCGTCGCTGTCAGCGAGCCGAAGCCACGCGTGGCTCGCCGAGGGAACGCCGATCGACGCCTACTCGCTCGTGAGGCCCGCAGTGGACTCACCGACCGCCGACGGGACGCTCTCGATCGACGTGATCTGTAACGATCTGGAGATGGCTGCCGAACGGCAGGTCGCCGAAGCCTATCGCAACTTCACCGGCTTTGCGGCCGACGTTCGGCTCCACGAACGACTCACGGTTTCGAAGCTCGCGTCGGTTCTCGAATCGACGACGGATTTCGTCCACTTCATCGGACACTGCGAGCGAAACGGACTCCGGTGTCCCGACGGAACGCTCGCAGCTGCGGATCTCGACCGCTGCGGTGCCAGGTCGTTTTTCCTGAACGCGTGTGGCTCCTACTACGAGGGCCACGAACTCGTTCGTCGGGGCGCCACCGTCGGCGGCGTCACGCTCACGCGGGTTCTGGAGGAGCAGGCGGCAACTGTCGGCTCGGCGTTCGCCCGACTGTTGGCGGTTGGCGTTCCGTTCGCGCCGGCGCTTCGAATCGCCCGCGGCGAGATTATCACCGGGCAGGATTACGTCGTCGTCGGCGACGGCACGCACTCGCTCGTTCCCCCGGTCGAACCCCCGGCGGTCGTCTCGGCGACCGAAATCGACGGTGACGTGCTCCTCCGTTACGATCGGATCTCCACCGTCGCCGGCCGGAGCTACGTCGATCCGTTCGGGGGCGGTCGACGACGATGCGGTGAAGTATCGACCGCTCGTCTCTCCCACGGCGATGCGGCGGCGTTTCTCGACGGGCGGCGGCTCCCCGTCGTCTGGAACGGTCGCCTCCGGTGGGCCGACGAACTGGCGAACGAAATCGAAAGTAGATCGTTTCACGCGTCGTAGCGATTTTCCAACAAAATCCCGCTAATATTAAATATCTACGATGGGTAGATAAGGTGACACCAATGCAATCGAACGTGCTCGAAGGATCCACCGCTGACGTTCTCTCGGCGGCCCTCTCGGCGGCGAGTGACGAACTGCTTCTCGTCGCCCCGGACGTAGAACTCGTCGAAGCGCTCATCGAACATCTCGACGAAGACGATCCGTCGGTCCGGCTGTTGGCGAGCGAGCGGACGCTGAAGACGGTCATGGGCGACTTTCTCGCCGCAAGCCGAGCAGCCGACCACGTCGAATCCGGACGGCTGTCGCTCAGAACCTACGAAGGGTCGGCGAACACGCTCGTCGTCACCGACGAATCCGTCGCGGCGATCGTCCGCGTAGACGACCGCATCGCAGCGCTCACAGCCGACGAGGAGTCGTTCGTCGAAGAGGTACACCGGCGGTTCAGCCGACGCTACGACGAAAGCGAGACGTTCACGATCCGAACGCCGGCGCTCTCGACGATTCGCTCGACGCTAACGGCGGATCTGGGTGACGCGACTGCGAACGATTTCGACGCCGTTCTCTCGTCGCTCGCGACCGCACGCGGCGACGGCGACGGACTCGACGAGGTGACGATATCGTTGCTCGTGGCCGCCCGAAACGAAGATCTGCTCTACGACATCTCCAAGTGGGGCGAAAACATCGGCATCGCCTCGAAGGCGACGTTTTCCCGAACCAAATCCCACCTCGAGGAACTCGGCCTCATCACGACCGAGAAGGTCCCGATCGACGTCGGCCGCCCGCGACTCCGTCTGAAGCTCGGCGACGATCGGCTCCGCGACACGGACCCTGGACAGCTCGCGAGCGTCGCCCAATCGATACTCGCAGCCTGACCTCACCGGATCCAACCTCTTTATCGGCCGTCGGTATCTCTGTGGAGCTATGCAACTACACACGATCCCGAGCGCTCGGAGGGGACGGCCGTGAGCCGCGTCGGCGTTCTGGGTTCCGGTGCCGCCGTCGAGTCGATACGCGCCGCTGTCACAGATACGGACGCGACGATCGCTACGGTCTCCCCGAACGAACTCGACGCCGTCGATCTCGCGGTCGCCGTCGGGACCGTCGACGGTGGCGGCGTCGGAACCGTCGCCACGTTGGCTCGAGAGGCGGACACGCCGATCGTCACCGTCGAACTGGGTGGGATTGGTGGACGCGCTGTCGCCGGCGTCGATGCAGCGGTCGGCGGCTTCGGCCCCTTGACGGCCTGCTACGACTGCCTCCAGCACCGACTCGACGCCGTCGATGCCGACACAGACGACGGGGCGTGTGACCGATCGACGGCCAGATTAGCCGGCGCGGTTGCGGGGCGAGGAATCGTCCAGCTGCTCTCCGGTGGTCCGTCACGGCTGCTCGGCGGTGTCGTCGAACTCCCTTACGCCGAGCGACAGCTCCTCGCCGTCCCCGACTGTCGCTGTGACGGCGACCGCGACAGGTCGCTCCGACGCGGTGCGGAGGGCCGCTCGCTCGAGGAAGCGATCGCCTCGGCGGAGCTCGCGTTCAACGATCGGTTCGGCCCGATCACCACCGCCGGCGAGCTCGAGTCGTTTCCCGTCCCCTACTACCTCGCAACGCTCGCGTCGACGCCGTTTTCGGACGCCGACGTGCCGGAGCACGCGGCCGGCGTCGCCGCCGAATGGGATCCCGCGTTCATGAAGGCACTCGGCGAGGCACTCGAGCGATACAGCGCCGCAGTGTACCGTCGCTCGTCGTTTACCGAATCGCCGTCCGCGCCGATCGATCCGGGCCGGGTCGTGGCCCCGGACGGCTTCGACGGCGAGCCGACCCGCTGGTATCCCGCCGAATCGCTCTCGACGGGCGAAGCCGTCGAACTCCCCGCCGAACTCGTCGTCTTCCCACCGCCGGAGCGGACGGTTCGCCCGGCAATCACGACCGGGCTCGGCCTGGGGAACAGCGGCGTCGAGGCGCTCGTCTCCGGACTCTACGAGGTGATCGAGCGCGACGCCGCAATGCTGGCGTGGTACTCGAGCTACGAGCCGCTCGGAATCGACGTCGACAGCGAGGGGTATCGGACGCTCTCGAGGCGGGCGAGAAGCGAATCCCTCGAGGTGACCTCGTGTCTCCTGACACAGGACGTCGACGTGCCGGTCGTCGCGGCGTGCGTCCACCGGAACCAGAAGTGGCCGGAGTTCGCGGCAGGGATGGCGGCCGACCTCGACGCGTCCGCTGCCGCCACGGGGGCGCTCGAGGAAGCGATACAGAACTGGCTCGAACTCCGGAGGATGGGTCCCGAGACGGCGAGCGAGCAGTCCGGAGCGATCGGCCCCTACGCGGAGTTCCCCGACGCGGCGCGGTCGTTCGTCGATCCGGAAACGACGGTTCCGGCCGCGACGGTCGGTCCGGCGGATCCGGTCGACGGCGACGCAGAGCTCGAGGCGATCGTCGATAGGGTCACCGACGCCGGGTTGGACGCCTACGGTGCCCGGTTGACGCCACGGGACGTCGAGTCGCTCGGTTTCGAGGCCGTCCGAGTGGTCGTTCCCGAAGCACAGCCGCTGTTCACCGACGACGCGTACTTCGGGGAGCGAGCCCGTACCGTCCCGGAGTCGCTCGGCTTCGATCCCCTTCCGGATCGCGAGCATCACCCGTTCCCCTGACCTGAACGCAGCCGCGGCTCGGCAGTGTAGCGTCGGTCGCGATAAACGTGTGGGGATCGTTCAGTAGAAGACGTCCTCGATCGCCGCTTCGAGTGCGTCGAACGCCGACTCGATTTCCGCTCGAGTCGTACAGAGCGGCGGTGACGCGAGGAGCTGGACGTTGGGTCGGCCGCTCCCGAACATCACGCCGCGCTCCATCGCCGCCTTTCGAACGTCGTCGACCGGGTTGTCCTCGTCGTCGTCGTTTGCCCACGGGTTGACGAACGGCTCGCCGGTCTCGGGGTCCTCGAAGACGATGCTTCGGAGGAACCCGCGGCCGCGAGTGGTGCCGACGACGTCGTACTCCTCCTCGATCCGTTCGAGGCGAGCGTCGAAGACGGGCGTCAACTCGGCGACGTTGTCGAGGAGGCCGTTGTCGTACTCTTCGATCGTGGCGAGTCCGGCGGCACAGGCGACGGGGTGGCCTGCGAACGTCTGTCCCAGATCATGTCCGCTCTCGGCGATCTCCTCGCCGATCCAGTCGGCGGCGATGACGCCAGCGAGCGGGATGTACGCGGAGGTGATCCCCTTCGCGAAGGTGATCATGTCGGGCTCTACGTTTTCCGTGTTGATGCCGAACCAGTCGCCGCAGCGCCCGAAGCCGGTGATGACCTCGTCGGCGACGAGGAGAATGTCGTACTCGTCGCAGATCTCGCGGAGTCGCTCGAAGTAGCCCGGAGGTGCCGTGTAGGCTCCGCTGGAGCCGGCGACGGGTTCCATGAAGATCGCGGCGATGGAGTCGGCGCCCTCGTTCTGGATGACGAACTCGACGTGGTCCGCAGCGCGCCGGGCGAGTTCGTCGGGGTCGTCGGTGCCGAACGCTTCGGGGAGCGGTGGGAGGAACTTACCGGTGTTCGTCGTCGCCGCGTATCGCTCCAGCGTCGATCGCGTGCTCGGGTCACCGGTGAGACTCCCCGAGCCGTACGTCCCGCCGTGGTAGGACTGCCAGCGAGTGAGGATCTTCGGCGCGTCCTGAACTTTCCGGGCGATCGTCATCGCGGCCTCGTTGGCCTCGCTCCCGGAGATCGAGAAGTAGACGTCCGAGAGCGCTCCCGGCGCGATATCGGCGAGGGCGTCGGCGAGCTGATCGCGGGTGTCGTTGTGCTTCGAGGATGCGATATACGGCGCGCGTCGAAGCTGGTTCTCGGCGGCCTCGATGATCGCCTCGTTGCTGTGGCCGGCGTTGACGCAGTAGAGCTGGGAAACGAAGTCGAGGTACTCCCGACCCTGATCGTCGATAACTGTCGAATCCTCGGCCTCGACGAGTCGGATCGTTTCGCCGCTGGGACTGTGCCAGTGGGGAATCGTCTGACCGTCGCCTCGCGGTACGGTCTCGGGCTGTTCCTGTGCCATACCGTACTGTGCGGCTCGGGGTCACATATAGCTTCGTACGTGACAGGTCGGTTCGCTCACAACGATCGGGTTACATGTACATCCGGTCGTCGTGAGCCATCTCGGTTCGACCCTCCTCGACGCGGGCGGCGAGCTCCTCGTAGTGCCGGGAGACCTCCGCGGCGAACGACTCGAGCGGCTCGATGTCGACCTCGAGATCGTACACATTCGTCACCGCGTTTATCAACCGAAGAGCGGCGTCGACGTCGGGAATTCGAGGGTGTACCGGCGTCGTGAACACCGCGGTCCGAAGCGGCGAGTCGACCGCTCGCTGCATCAGTGCTCCGTTGATCCCGTCGAGGAATCCGCCGGCCATCGGTTCGATATGGTCGGAGAGATCGTGTTCGCGTTGGTAATCGTCGCTCGCGACAAAAAACGGCCGGTGGTCGATCGATTCGTGGACGAACGGGACGCCGGAGAGCACCACGACCTCTTCGACGGGGTTTTTTTCCGTGTACTCGAGGACGGCGTCGCCGAACGACTCCGTGGCGAACGGCGGCACGTACAGCTCGCCGACGAGAATCGTGTACTCGAACTCCGGCTTCGAGAACAGGCGGGTGTGATGACGCGGCGTCCCGTTCTCGAACGGCGTGATCGGTGGAAGCTGTTCGACGCTGATGTGACCCGTCTCCTCCAGTTCCAGCTGTTTGGTGAGATAGTCGACGGCCGTCAGGCCGGCCAATCCGAACTCGGCGAACCCACAGATCATGACGTCTGTCGGATCGTCGTGGCGAACCTCGAAGGAGGGGGACGAACGGATACCGAACATAGCGGACTATCGACGGCGGACTCCTTAGCTTTCGGGGTCGACCCCCGCTCGCTGCCGGAACGCTTTTTCACCCGCCCGGCGACGGGCCGGTATGGATATCGGGACGTTGTTACAAACGACGCCGACGGAGACGCCCGTCGTCGACGACGGGCTTCCGGCGCCGCCGTGGCTACCCGACTTCGTTCCCGAACTGCTGTTCCGACTCGTCGTCGCGATCACCATCGTGGCGGTCGCCTACTACGTCTCGAAGATCGCCAGACAGATACTCGGTCGTCGGATCGCACGGCGGTTTCGGCGACCGAGCGTCAGTCGGACGATTCTCCGATCGATACAGATCGGGGTCGTCGGCTTCGCCGTCGTCACGGCCCTCGGCGTACTCGGTCTCGGCCTCGGGAACGTCGTCCTCTCGGTCGGTATCTTCTCCGCCGTCGTCGGCATCATTCTCGCACCGATCATCGGCAGCGTCATCAGCGGGGTGTTCATCCTCACCGAGCAGCCCTACGAGATCGGGGACATGATCGAGCTCGAGGACACCGAGACGCGCGGGTTCGTCGAGGACATCACGCTGCTCTACACGAAGATGTTCACGCTCGACAACACGTTCATCGTCATGCCCAACGGGACGATGCGGGAGCGGGACGTGATCAACTACTCCGCGGAGGACGCCCGCACGCGGCTCACGCTCGACGTCGACATCACTTACGAGAGCGACGTCGAAACCGCCCGCGAACTGCTCGAGGAAGCAGCTCGAAACGTCGAGGCGGTACTCTCCGGTGGCCCGAGCATCCGGATCGGCAGCGCCCGATACCCCGCGTCGCCGACCTGTTACGTGCACGAGTTCGGTGATCACGGGATCACGCTGCGGCTCAGGTTCTGGGCTCGCGAACCGTACAAGCTCCCGTCGATTCGCTCCGAAGTACAGACCAACGCGTGGGAGCTACTGGTGGACGCCGACGTCAAGATCCCGTACCCCCACTCCCAGCTCGTCTTCGACGAGACGAGCGGCGAGTTACAGATCGGCTTCGGCGACGAGACGCCGCAGGAGGAGCCGACGGTCGACGACGCTACAGAGTCGCCGTGATGACCTGACAGTCGAGTTTGCTGCGGAGATACTGTTCGATGTCCGGATCGTCGACGAGCTGTCGGATCATCCGTCGCCACCGGCTCGCCTGCTTCTGCCCGATCACGACGAAATCGGCCCCTTCGCCGGCGACCTCGTCGAGTATCGTCTCCTCGACGAGAAAGCCGGGACGAACGACGTAGCGTGCACGTGGGATCCGTCCGAACTCACGCTCGACGGCGGCTTTGAGTTCGGCGCGGGTTACGCGGTGGTCGTTCTGGTAGAGATTGACGTGTAACACCGTGAGGTCCGCGTCGTGCTCCTCGGCGACCTCGATGGCTCGTCGGAGCGTTTCCTTCGAGTGCGACGATAGCGGATACCGAACCGGAACGACCACCAGAGTCATTACCGGTAGCTGGACGGTCGAGTGCCTCAAAGCTACTGGTCTCCGAGGCCGTTGCGAACGATCCGGTTCTCGAGTTTGGGGTCGATCCCGACGTCGCGCGCGTAGGCGGCCAACAGTTCGTACTGGACGTCGAGGGTGTACGCCGGCTCGACACCCGAAAGTGTCGGGAACTCCTCGTCCGTTCCGAGGAGGAACTCCGTGGTCGCGAGCCAGTAGCTCGCTCGGGGATCGACGGGATCTCCATCGACGTAGCAGTCGACGAGTACGTCGTCGTCGTGGTCGTAGACGAGCCGAAGCCCCGAGACGTGGCCGTGCCACCAGTCCTCCTCGCCGAAGCCGGTCGTGTCGGCGGCCTCCCGTACCGTCTCGAGCAGTTCCTCTCCGGTGAGTTCGAGTACGACGAGCGGTTCGCGAAAGGGGACGAGACTGACGAGATCCGCGACCGTTACCTCCTCGGAGAGCGCCGGACCGGTTCGAATGCCGCCGCTGTTCTGGAGGCCGATCGCCGTTTCGCCCGTCGCACGCTCGGCGGCCCACCGGTAGGCGTCGGCCACGAAGTTCCCGACGCGGCTCTCGCCTCGAAACGCCTCCCGCTCCGTCCGTCGGATCGGATCGGCGACGGTGCCGACGACCTCGTCCAGGCCGGCGTCGTTCAGTCGGCTCCGGTAGCTGGCTGCGAGGTCGGGATCGAGCGGACCGTCGTCGACGTCGTGGCGCGTGACGCTTCGGGTCGGGAGCTCGATCTCGAGGAGCGTCTCGCCACCGCTTCCGGGGCGGACGAGCAGGGTGTCGGCGACGCGGGCGACGCGTTCGCTGTGGACGTGCCCGCCGAGGACGACGTCGACGTCGCAGGCGACTGCGAGCCGATCGTCACCGCGACCGAGATGCGAGAGGACGACGACGTGGTCGACGCCTCCCATCGATTCGATCGCCTGGTCGGTTGCGGCGATCGGATCGGCGAACGTCAATCCGTTGGCGTCCGGGTGGGCGTTCGCTGCCGAGCGATCGGTGACGGCGACGAAGCCGACGCGAGCGTCGCCGAAATCCTGGATCGTCCACGGAGCAGCGCCCGCGAACGGCGTCTCGCCGTCGAGGACGTTCGCGGTGAGCCAGGTCTGTGGCGACCGGTCGACGATCTCCGCGAGTCGATCCGTGCCGAAGTCGAAGTCGTGGTTACCGAACGTCGAGAGATCCGGTCGAACGGCGTCGTAGAACTTCAACGCGATCCCGCCACGCGTGACGAGCGGGAGGACACCGGGAGCGAGGTTGTCCCCCGTGCCGCAGACGACCGTTTCGTCGTCGCCCAAAGCGTCGATCAGTCCGGCAAGCCGTCCGATCCGCTCCGGATCGTCGTGGGCGTTCTCGATGTCCGAGTAGTGTAGCAGCCGCACGGCCGAACGTCGGCGTTCGGCGGACAAAACCGTGTCGAGACCGGGAACGTTTTGACCGTTGCAGAACAGCGTCCGACATGGAGAAACGAGTGGGCCCGGAGGAGACGACGCTGTACGTTTCCAGTCAACGGGAGCGCGGGAACAAGGGACCGTTTCGAGTCGTCTACGCCGACGCCGACGGTGAGAGCCGGTGGGGGTTCTTCTGCACCAACTGCGAAACGTTCGACAACGCGGTCGACTCGATGGGGCGCATCCAATGTAACGTCTGTTCGAACTATCACAAGGCCGAAGAGTGGGACGCGGCTCACGAGTGAACGGTTCGTGGGAATCTTTATCCCTCAGGATACCCAAACCCCACATGGATGGGAGCTGTTAACACATCCCTCGTCGAGGAGGCACGATCGATCTTTACCGACCTCGGGTACGAGGTAACCGACGAAGGCGACGAGTTTCGCGCCGAACGGAAATGGCGCGTCGTCTACGTAACGACTGCAACGCCGGAAGAGGCACCCTCTCACGGCAGATTCCGCTGTTTTGTCGCTCGCGAGGAGCGCGCCGACGAGATACGCGAAGAACTGCTCGACGCCGAACCGAGCTACGACTGGGCCGTCGTCGGCGTCTCCGACGACGACTATCACGTACTCCATCCGAGCGCGAGCGTCCTCCCGGCACCGTAGTACGCGTCCCTCAAGACACGTCAGGGAACATTTACGTCCACACGGTCCCAAGCTACGACGTACCATGGTGTTCAAGAAGATAACGTTGATCGGAACCAGCGAGGAGAGCTTCGAGGCGGCCGTCGAGGACGCCGTCGAACGGGCCGAAGAGACGCTAGAGAACGTCTACTGGATCGAAGTCGAGCAGATGGGACTGGAACTGGCGACCGGGCGCGAATATCAGGCCGAAGTGGAAGTCGCCTTCGAGATTCAGTAATCAGGTTCGGAACGACTCGCCGCAGCCGCACTCGCTTTCAGTGTTCGGGTTCTCGACGGTGAATCCGGCACCCTGAAGCCCCCCTTCGAATTCGAGCTGAGATCCCGCGACGTAGTCAAGACTCGCCGGGTCGACGAAGAGCCGCAGCCCGTGGTGTTCCGTGATGGTGTCCTCGTCGTCCGGTTCGAACTCGAAGCGAAGGCCGTAGGAGAGCCCCGCACAGCCGCCCTGCTTGACGAAGAGTCGCAGTCCGGCTTCGTCGGGATCGTGACCCTCGCTCTCGAGAAGATCGAGCGCCTGTTCGGCGGCCCGCTCCGAAACTGAGACCGCCTTGGCTTCGGCGTGTTGGCTCATGCCATCCCTTTCGTCCGGAGAAGGTTAATCCTAACGCCGCGGATGCCACAGTCGCGACCGAAGTCCCACAACCGTTTTATTCCGTCTCGACCTACTGGGAACTGTATCATGAACAAACATTTCGAGGACACCCGATACTACCTGAAACGCGCCGGTGAGACGGCCAAGGCCGGCGTCGCCGAGCAGCTCGAACCGATCGAGAAGAAAGTGACCGAACTGACCGACCGAGAGGAGGAGCCCGAGCCGAGCCGGTTCGACGAGATCCGCGCCGAGCTCAAGGAGCTCCAGGAGCGGGCGGAGGGCGAAACGCGGGAAGCCATCGAGAAGGCCCGCGGGAAGCTCAACGAATACCGCGACGAGCGGAAGAACGAGTAACTCGTTTTCACCGACACCGGCGGATCGAGAGCGGTCGCCGTCGGCTTTCGACGACTATTTTACGGCGTCGACTGTGCCGTCGACATGAACGAGGACGCGTTCACCACCCCGGTACAGGTCCGGTTCCGGGATCTCGACCCGATGAAGCACGTCAACAACGGCGTCTACATGACGTATCTGGAACTGGCGAGAGCGGAGTATTTCAGGGCCGTCCTCGGGGAGGAGCTCCAGGACATCCCGACCGTCCTCGCCACGATAACGATCGATTTCCGTCACGAGATCACTCGCGAGGACGACGTCGAGGTCGCGATCGCCGTTCCGGAACTCGGTGAGTCGAGCATCCCGATGGTCTACGAGATCCGTGCGAGCGGTGAGCTCGCCGCAGAAGCGGAGTCGATCCTCGTCCACACCGGCGACGACGGCCGTTCGGCACCGATGCCGGAGGCGTGGCGGGAAGGGATCGAGGCCTACGAGGGGCTGTAGGGAGTTCCAACAAGACAACCGTTAAGTTCCGGACCGAATTACTGTCGGCTACGGGTCGGTGGTCTAGTCCGGTTATGACACCTCCTTCACACGGAGGAAGCCGGCGGTTCGAATCCGCCCCTTTTGGCACGCATCTTTCACGAACTTGAAGTGGCACTTACGCCCGTATTGGTGGGGTATACCTACTGATCTTTGGTTTTCAGAGAGACGTTCGTATTTGCATTCGTACGAAGAACGAACGCTACTGTTTCGAGCCCCGGGCACGTCGTGCGATTCGTTTGAAGGAGGCATAATTCTAACGACGAATCAACAGACACACGCCTAATCCAATCCATTTAACTATCGGTGCGAGCAATAGTTGGTTGAAGGGCTGGTGGTCTAGTCCGGTTATGACGGCTCCTTCACACGGAGCAGGCCCCAAGTTCAAATCTTGGCCAGCCCATCACGATTCTCTCTCGTCCACTTCTGCGTAGTCGTATGTAACACCCGCCCGCCAAACGATCATTCTGCTCAGTCCAACTGGCCACCAACATGATTCCCGCCCGCAAGCTTCGCTTCTTTGTAACTGTCTGTCTCGGATAAACCATATCCGAGGTATAGGATCTCAACAAAATCCGATGGCAGCAGTTACCGAGGTGCATAAACAGTATACCATTCGACACTCCACCCCCAAGATATCGCCATCGTGTATTTCGATAGAGTATTCCTTCTTCCTGAGATAGAACCTACTATGGCAGTCTCACAGGCATCTCCCCCTCTTTCTGCTCTATGTGAGCCTATTCATCGTGGCCGCACTCGCCTGTTTTGCCAGTCTCACACGACTCCAACGTATCACTGACTCCGACACGCGACGTGGCTTGTGAGCCCTCCTACTGACAAGCGGTGGATGGGCGACCGCTCACGTTGGATTTCTCGTCTCTCCGACGACATCACTCAAACTCGGCTGGTATACGCTTGGGCTGGTGGTGGGCCTCGCAACCGTCGGCGCATGGCTCTACTTCTGTTCTGCGTATACCGGGCGGACTTACCACCAGAATTCTACGTATCGTCGCCTTGCTGTCGCCGTCTACATCGCACTTATCGCAGTGAAGGTCACCAACCCCCTCCACCATGGATACTTCACAGCGACGACCATTGCCACTCCATTTTCTCACCTTTCCGTGTACATGGGGCCGCTACACTGGACCGCGATGGGGCTCTCGTACGCCCTCGCCTTTGTCGGCTACTTCATGTTGCTAGAACTGTTCACCGAGATCAACTTCGACACACGAGCGCTCTTCGCTCTCGTTGGAATCACTGCCTTTCCCGTCGCGTTCAATATCATCGGGTACACCACACCGTTCCTGCTTGATATCACCTATGAGCCGCTCGGAGTAGTCGTCTTCGCTGTCGGTTTCGCATTCGTCTACATCGACCAGTTCAACGCTGTCCAACTGGCTGGTGAACGGAATGACCCTGTCATCGCGCTTGACGCGGACAGCCACATTCGAGACGCGAATCGCGCTGCACGGACTGTGTTCCCCGGTATCGCCAGGGCGAAGGGCACCCATCTGGAGATGACACTCCTACAAGTGGCTGACTACCTCAGTAGTGACGATCCCATTCTGAAGCACCAGGAGGAGGGCCAAACGCGGTATTACCATGTCACAGATACTTCCTATGGGACAGCGAAAGCTGGCCTCGGTCGAGCTATTGTGTTCACCGACGTGACCGACCGCGAGCGGTACCGCGAGGAATTAGAACGTCAAAACGAACGCCTCGAACGATTCGCCAGTTTGGTGAGTCACGACCTTCGGAATCCGCTCAATGTGGCTACAGGCCGGTTCGAGTTACTGCGCGAGGAGATAGAGGTGGCGGCAGATAACGAACACGCAGCCGCTGTCGAACGGGCGCTTACCCGGATGGACGACCTGATCGACCAGATCCTTACGCTTGCCAGAGATGGTCAACCTGTTGACCAGTGGGACGCAGTGTTGCTCTCAGCTGTCGTAAGGGGGTGTTGGGAGATGGTCGAGACGAGAACCAGCACTGCTAAACTACGTCTCGATGACGACCTGACGTTCAAGGCAGACCAGACACGGCTAAAAAGATTGTCCGAGAATCTGTTTCGGAACGTTCTCGACCACGGAGGCCAAGACGTAAAGGTGACTGTCGGGGCGCTTTCTGATCGACCGGGATTTTACGTGTCCGATGATGGTCCCGGAATTCCTGAGGGCGACCGCGAATCCGTGTTCGAAGCGGGGTATACAACCAGCAAAGAAGGGACTGGGTTTGGACTCGCTATCGTTGCCGAAGTGGTCACTGCACATGGGTGGGAGATCCAAGTGACGGAGAGTGATGCTGGTGGGGCTCGATTCGAGATCTTCGGCATCGAAACCCTTGCGTGAATCAGTACTGACAGAGTCTGGCCGCTCTGTTCAACTCATAACCTGAGGTCGTGGAACGACGACCGTAGCCACCAGGGGACCCCAGACCTGTGGGATACTCATAGGAACAGTGTCCCACAACTCGACGAGAAAAAAGACCCCGTCCCAACCCCACGTCCATCCAAACGTGACGAGGAGAAATGCGGCGAGTTGTCGTCTGCGAATCCAGGCTCTCAGCATCTACACCGAGAAAACACGTTACATTTTAAAAAAAATTAAATGGATGTGGAGAACCTGATAAATTTGATTCCGAGAAGCCACCACTCCATCTGATTTTAAGACTGACATTAGTTGTCAGTGTTCGGTGCCCGACTGCGTGTCAGTCGTCGAGTTGGGAACCGACAGTCGAGGATCGTGCGATTCCGTTGTGGTGGTGGTGAAATCGCGGGTTAGACGAGGTGTTCCTGTAATTGCAATTCCTAGTGTGATGAGCGTGAGTACGGAGACCCCGATGATCCCACCTTCGCTGGCCACCAGTTGTCTGAGTACCGGGTTGTCCGTTCCTGCATACCCTACGAGACCAACTGCGTTGAACACACCGTGGAAGATCGCCGCTGGAAGCACAGACTGGGACCGAACGACGAGATAGGTGAACAACGGTGCCATTGCGATACAGGTGATTGTGAACGCGAAGACCCCTATCACAGGAAATGACGGATAGTTGTGTCCGGCGATGATGAGGGGGGCGTGCCAAATCCCCCACACGGCTCCGATTACGAGGGACGCTTTCCAGAAACCCAACGGAGCAAGTTCCCACAACAAGTATCCTCGCCAGCCAAACTCTTCGCCGAATGCGAGGACACCGTTGACTGTTGCCCCGACACCAACCATACCACTCAACGCGACGAGCGTCCAGAACGGCCCAGAAGGGAGGCCAAAGTGTGCTGGAAGGTTGAGTGAGGAGTCGAACGTTACGCCTGGAACACCGAGTGAAAGCGCAGTAATTGCTCCGACAACTGGGAGTGGCAAAATTGCAGCGAGTACGAGCCATCGCTGGCGCCCGATGCGGAGGCCAACACGCGAAAGCGAGAGTCCGTTGTGGAGACACACGATTAGGCCGGCAATCGCGGGCGTGAACATGTAGAGTGGCCCAACAGCGACGATGTCGATCCCTGCGAGATACGTGATGCTACTGAATCCCAAGACGAGCGTGGTCAGTATACCCAGAAACTCAGCGAGGTTGCGCGTGTTGATCGTTTCTGTTGCTGAGGTAGTTCGAACCATTGGGATCACAGGTTGAGGGCGATGATGACGAGTTGGCCTGCTACGACTAGTCCAAGAATCAACAGCACGAAGATATCGTAGATGGTCTGGAACTCGTC
>SKTU01000037.1 GCA_007122455.1 Haloarculaceae archaeon
TATCAGTATTTCGCCTCGGCGCCGCTCGCCGCGTAGATGTCGTCCATGATGCTGTCGCGCTCGGCCTGCCACGACTCGAACGCCGACGGGGAGGACGGATACGCCTCGTAATGCTCCAGCAGACGGTCAGCAAGATTCTTCGTGTCGTAGAGATCTTTCAGCGTCCCCCAGTGACCGAAGCTCTTGTAGAGTACCCGGAGCTTCAGGCCCAGGCCGACGCTCGCCGATCCGGAGTACAGCGCGTCGGAGAGTTTCTCGGCAGGGAGCGCCGCCAGCAGTCCGAGCAAGTCGTCGAGATCGTACGCGGTCGAGAAGATGTTGTAGACGTCCAGCGCGGCGTAGCGCCCCCCGTAGTGGTCCATCACGTTCACGTTGTACTCCCAGAGCTGCTGTTCCGAGTAGTCGGCACTCTCGATCGCCTCGATGGCCTGCTCGCCGGCGTACTTGCCGGCGTACGCCGCGCCGGCGATTCCGCCGCCGCTGATCGGATTGACGTGGGCCGCGGCGTCCCCGATCGCGATGTAGCCCGGCGCGACCGCCGAGTCGTACGGCCGGCGCGTCGGCAGGGCGGCGCCGAGTTTGTCGACCACGCGGGCGTTTTTCAGTTCCGGCCGTCGGCTGATGTCCTCCCGGAGGTCGTCGACGAGCTGCATCGGCTCTTCGTTCATCTGGAACCCGAGACCGACGTTTATCTGCGTTGGCGTCCGCGGGAAATACCAGAGATATCCCGCCGAGCGCTTGGTCGGTTTGAACACCAGCGCGTCGGACCATTCGACCGGCTCGTCGACCTCGATGATCTCCCGGTACGCCGAGGAGAACTGCGAGTAGCGAACGTTCGTGTCGAACGTCGTCTCCGAGAAATCGGCCTTATCCTGCAGCAGCGACAGCGATCCCGCCCCGTCGAGAACCACTTCGGCCTCGTACGTTCGTGGGTCACCGCTACGAATCGTTTCGAGTCCTCGCACCCGCCCGTCGGCGTCCTGAACGACGTCCTGTACGACCGTGTCGTAGTGGAACTCCGCTCCGGTGCGTTCGGCACCGTCGATGATGAGGCGGCCGTACTCCCAGCGATCGATGACGGCGAGTTCGCCGGGTACCGGGATGTCGAGCGCCGCGTTTTCCTGGGGAATTTCGAAGCGCCCGTGGTCGACGTCGGTGTTGGTGAAGGCGTCGTCGATGTGGGACTTCGGAATGGCGTCCGGGAAGTTGTTCGCGCCCTTCAGCGCGTCACCGCAGGCGATGTGCCCCGCCTCGGTGTCCGTCTTTCGTTCGACGACGACGACGTCGTACCCCGCCTTTGCGACCGTCGCCGCGGCGTAACAGCCCGCGGTTCCCGCTCCGACGATTGCGACGTCGTACTCGAACGTGGTCATGCTCCTTTCTCGTTACGGGAACGGCAAAACTCTTTACAACGATTTCTCGGCCACTTTCACGGCGTGACGACGATTTTGCCGACGACGCTCTCCTCGATGACCGCCCTGTGGGCCTCGGCCGCGTCTTCGAGCGGGAGGGTCCGGTCGATCGAAACCTCGAGTCGGCCGTCGTCGAGCAGCGTTCCGAGCCGCGAGAGGATCGGACCGATGTTCGGGAGATCCGGATGGGTCGCTAAGTTCGACATGCTCATCATGCTGAACTGCAGCTCCTTGCTGCGAGCCGCGCCGGCGTTCGGGATGGGCGCGTCTCCGCCCGCGATGACCACGATACACCCTCCGAACGCCGAGACCTCGATATCAGTCTCGAAGTACGTTCCCGGCATGTGATCGAGGACGGCGTCGACGCCGCTGGTTTCGGAGCGAATCGCGTCGGCGAGGTCGTCGCGGTCGTAGTCGAGTACCGCGTCGGCACCGAACGCCGAGACCGTGTCGTGGTGTTCCGGCCGGGCAGTCGTCACCGACGAGGCACCGAGCGCGTCGGCGAGTCCGATCGCGACGTGACCGACCCCGCCGTTCCCTCCGTGGATCAGTACGGTTTCGCCGGGCTCGACGTTCGCGTGGTGGACGAACGCGCGCCACGCGGTGACGCCCACGAGGGCGACGGCCGCGGCCTGCTGGAAGCTCACGCTGTCCGGAATCGGCGCCAGCAGATCGGTCGGAACGACCGCGTAGTCGGCGAACGATCCCCCCGTAAAACGGTCAGTGTGGAGACCGGTCGCGAAGACGCGCTCGCCGACCTCGTATCCGTCGACGCGCTCGCCGACGGCGCTGACGACACCCGCGAGATCGGAGCCGGTCGTCTTCGGTTCGCTCGGCGCGTGCGCGGCGCGAAGTTTCGCGTCGACCGGGTTGACGCTCGCCGCACGGATCTCGACCAACAGCTCCCCCGGTGCGGGTTCCGGTCGGTCGATCTCTTCGAGTCGCAGTACACCTGGACCGCCGGCGTCGTGGTACCGAACTGCTCGCATTACCCGACCGTGGGCGAGCGGATACCTGAATCTTCCTCCACGGAGTACCCAGTCGTTGAGCCTTGTTAAAACCCTCCTCAGATGACACGTCCCAGCGAAGGTGTTGAATGGAGAGGATAGGTTCCGCACTGACGGCTTCGTTTGTTTCACTACGAGACCAGTTAACCCATCGTTCAGTAGACGTGCATATCTACCATCCGTTTCAGAAGGCTTATTCGAGATCCAGGGGGAAATGGCGACCGACTCCATGTCCTCCTCATTCATCCGAGCCAAGCCCCTCCAAGCCCTCAAGTTCACTGCTGTTATCGGTACCCTCGTATTGGGGGTTGCCGGTTTCGCCGGGGTTCTGCCTGGACAGAATCTACCCGCCCTGCTGGTCCTCGCGTTCTTCCCCATGATTCTGGCTGTTGTAGTCGGTGCCGAGGCGCTGTTCGCGGGATACCGACTGGCGCGAGCTGACGATCCGGCTGCTCGGCTCACGGCCCGACGCGGGTATACGGCGATTCGCGTGATTGAGGTGGCCGTGACCGTCGCCGCATCCGGGGTATTCTACGTCCTCATCGTTCAGATCGGCGGCGAGGTCCCCGGCCCGGGCGCTATCGGACTGTTGTTCATCGGGATCGCCCTCGGCCTATTGGCCTACGGCGCGGTGTTACTGCGGACGCTCGTCGAGTATTACTACTACCGCCGGCGTTCCTCCCCGTCGAGAACCGGCGATCGCGGTGGGAACGTCGTGGAATAAGCCAGCAGGTCACTCATAGCGAGAACGGTCGATGCACCCCCCAACCGATTCGTAGAAACCCTGCAGTCAGCAAGTCGGTAACCTCAGTGGAATACCACACAGGTGATTCATATGCTCGGACGTTTCAGTCCCACGGCTTCCGACAGGCTGTGAGCCGATAGGTTCGCGAGAAAAGACAACGCGGTTGATTTCTGGATCTTCCGTCTGAAGTTCAAGACCGATTGTATGGGAGGTGATCTGCTCTCAGAAGTCACAGTATTCTTGTCCAAATTCGGAGCTATCTACGGATGCTTCATGCGTGCTGGGGGTAGCCTCCTTGGATAGTTGTAATCGGAACTTCAACTTTGACATCCTCCCCGCCCTAAACAGTAGTTGCCGAACCTCGTTGAGACTCATTTTGCTTCAGCGTCTTGCTCCGCTATGGTTGAGACAGCTGAAGCAAAACAAGCCAGTCGAGCCGCTTCAACACTTCTGTTTCCCGCACTGGACTTCGGCGTCAAACCGTGTGGCAAGTATACGAGAGAGGATTTTCTCGAAATCCTCTCTCGTATCGCCTTCGAGCAGGAGTTCGCAAACACGGGTGGGAAGACGCTCCAACTGGATCGTGACGAGCACGTGGACGTCACGTCCACTGCTCGAAACCCTCTCGCTAAATCGTTGTTGTACCACTTGCGTAACCTCTCGACGGACGCCATCGACGATCAGTTCGATGGCGTCCGGGATCGGCTGTTCGAAGTCCTCCGATCACAGCGGCGGCTTCCCGCATTCGTCGATGTCGCTATCGATCTTCACGAGTGGCGCTTCTACGGATCAGCTAGCACTGACCACGTGATTACGACTTATCCTGATTTGGGAACGAACAGAGCGTTTTGCTTCGCAACGCTCTGTATCGTTGCTCCTCGCATTCGGTTTACGCTTGATGTCCTACCGATGGACGCGAACGGCTTCCGCGCCAAGCGCGAAGCCGTTCGCTTCTTACTCGAAACGGCACATGAATACGTCTCGATTCGGCACGTCTACCTCGATCGTGGGTTCTATCAAGTCCATGTTGTCGCGGAGTTAGAGCAATTGGGAGTTGATTACATCGTCCGTGCACGTCCGAGTAGTGGGATGAAAGACCGTCTCAGCGCCGACGCTGAGACGGTCGTCGATGAGTACACGATGCAGCGGAAGCGTCCGCCGACAGCGTCGGTCGATGTCACGGTTTTTGCGGTTCCGCACCGTTCGAACGACAACGAGCA
>SKTU01000008.1 GCA_007122455.1 Haloarculaceae archaeon
GACGACATCGCCGCGCGAGTGCCCGACGCTCGCGGCGCGCGCGTGACGATCACGGCGAACGGCGGGATCGAGCGTACCGCCGAGATCGAGGTTCCTCGGGGGGATCCGGAGTGGCCGATCACCGAACCGGAGCTGGAAGCGAAATACGAGTGGCTCGTCGCACCGGTCGTCGGTCGAGAGCGCGCCGAGCGGCTGTGGGAGACGGCCCGATCGCTACCCGAGACCTCGCCGCTGGCGCTGTCGGCGCTGGCGAGCCCCTGAACTCACTCGACGCTCTCGCCGATCCACTCCTCGAACGGGGCGAGGGCATCGCTCTCGTCGAACCGCTCGATGCAGGGGACGTCGTGTGGGTGGATCTCCTCGACGCGCGACTCGAGGGCCGCGTACCGCTCGTCGGTCGTTTTCGCGAGTAGAACCACTTCCTCGTCGCGGACGATCTCCCCGTCCCACCGGTAGACCGACCGGCAGTCGACGCTGTTGACGCAGGCCGCGAGTCGCTCCTCGACGAGCGTCGACGCGATGGCATCCGCGCGATTCGGCGGCGCAGTGATGTACGCCGTCGGCATCTCTCACTCGGCGACCGGGTTGTACTGGCCGTTGATGTCCCACTCGTGGATGCAGTGTTTGTTCCCCGACTGCCGCTCGCCGTCCTCGACGCGTATGACCCAGTTTTCGACGGTCTCGTCCCAGACGTCCTGCCGTCCGCACAGCTCACACACCCGCTCCGTGGGTGGCACGATGGTCGCACTCATATCTATCCCGAGGCGATCCTTCGTAATGAAGCATGCGCCGTCGAGGGCCCGGACGGTACCGTGTATTTCGAACTCCGTCCCGTTCAACGTATGCTCTCCCGGACTGAATCCCGTAGGTGTTACCGTCCACGAACGGGTGCGTGTGTGGTGAGACATTATAGGGCGGCGCAACTGAACTGACGGTATGTCCCTGGACGTGCCGACCCCCGAACCCCCCGAGCTGAGCGAGATCGACCCGAACGAATACGAGGACGCCGAGATAGTGGGCGAGACGGATTACCGGCGCGAGGAGATCGCACGGTTGCTCGAAGCGGGTGCGTGGGAGGAGGCGTTCGGCGAATGGGCCTCACAGACTGATCTCGACGACGCCGACTTCGCGATCGTCACCGAGTTGAAGCTGTTGCAGCAGTTCGATTTCTTCTGGGACTCGTTCGCCGAGCGCGTCGGCTACCACGCTCCGGGTATCCCCGAGGATTGGCGCGAGCGGGAACTTCACCCCGAACTGGACTCGTGGGGGACCGCTTCGGGGATCAACGCGGAGCTGGCTCAGCTCGGACAGATCGTCTGTGACGTGCTCAAGGACGAGTACATCGATTGGGAAACCGACTACGAGGCTCCTGACGATCTCCCCGACTTCGAGTAAGTCGCGTCGGGCTCGGTATCGATTCCGACCACGCTTAAGGCGTCCCCGAGGCTATCTCGAGTATGCGCGTTCTCGTCCCGTACGACGGATCGGAACTGGCGGTGTCGGCGCTCGAATACGCTTCGGAGCGGTACGACGACGCCGAGATCGTTCTGCTCTACGTTCTCGATCTCGTCGAAGCGGGCTACGACGCGCCGCCGGGTGCGGAGCTGCCCGTCTTCCGGTCGGAGTGGTACGAGGACGCCGCCGAGAAGGCCGAGAGAATCCTCGAGGCGTCCCGAAGTATCGTCGACGCCGACGTCGAGTCCGAAACTGTCGCCGGACGACCGGCACGGGCGATCGTCGAGTACGCCGAGGAGAACGAAATCGACGAGATCGTTCTCGGGAGCCACGGCCGCGACGGCGTCGAGCGGATCCTGCTCGGCAGCGTCGCCGAAACCGTCGTTCGGCGGTCGCCCGTGCCGGTGACGGTCGTCCGGTAGCGGACCGATCCCGACACACGTAAACCACTCGCCCGACTGAAATTCGACAATGAGCGACGAGTCCGGGTCGGTCCGCGTCGTCGGGACGGCACACGTCTCCGAAGCGAGCGTCCGGGACGTCGAATCGGCGATCGAGACCGAACGGCCGGATCTCGTGGCGGTCGAACTCGACGAGTCCCGGTACCGGCAGATGAAAGGGGAGACGCCGGAGGATCTCGACGCTGGCGACCTCCTCAAGGGGAACACGGTGTACCAGTTTCTCGCCTACTGGATGCTCTCGTACGTCCAGGCGCGACTCGGCGACCGGTTCGACATCGAGCCCGGCGCGGACATGATGGCGGCGATCGAGACGGCCGAGGGTCTCGGGATCGACGTCGCCCTCGTCGATCGGGACATTCAGGTGACGATTCAGCGGTTCTGGGCGCGGCTCTCCGCCGTCGAGAAGCTCAAACTCGTCGCGAGTCTCGGCGTCGGATTGGGTGGCGGACGCGAAATCGGGCTGGGGATCGGACTGGGAATCGGTCTCACGGTCTCGGTAATAGCCAGCGCGTTCGGCGGCCCGTACATCTTCCCGACCGGGATCGGCCCCGGGTTCCTGATCGGTGTCCTGGACACGCTGGCCGTCGCACTCCTCGTCGGTGCCGCGATCGGCGCCGCTCTGATCGTGCTCTTCGATCGGCTTGTTCCCGAAGACGACGAGATGGAGGAGTTCGACATCGACCGGATGACCGACACCGACGTCGTGAGTGCGATGATGGAGGAGTTCCGACGTTTCTCTCCGGGAGGCGCAGAGGCGCTCATCGACGAGCGGGACGCCTACATCGCACACCAGCTCGTCGCGCTTCGGGACGCCGGTAACGACGTCGTCGCGGTCGTCGGCGCCGGCCACCGCGAGGGTATCGAGCGCTATCTCGAACAGCCGTCGCTGCTCCCCCCGATGTCGTCGATCACCGGGACGCAGAAGGCGAGCCGGTTTTCGCTGTACAAGCTGTTCGGCTACCTCTTCACCCTCGGCTTCCTCGTCTTCTTCATTCTCGTGGCGATGGCGGGCGTCGGCGACGCGTTCCTGCTACAGCTGTTCGCCGCGTGGTTCGTCGTCAACGCCGTCTTCGCCTTCTCGCTCGCGAAGATCGCCGGCGCTCACTGGACCTCAGCAGGCGTCGGCGGTGCGGTGGCGTGGCTGACGAGCGTCAATCCGTTGTTGGCCCCCGGCTGGTTCGCCGGCTACGTCGAACTCCGGTATCTCGAGGTGAACGTCGGCGACATCTCCGCGCTCAACGAAATAATCTCCGACGAGGAGGCGCCGATCAGGCAGCTCTGGGGCGAACTCACCGACGTTCCGCTCTTCCGGCTCATCATGATCGTCGCACTCACGAACGTCGGGAGCTTCGTGGGAAGTATCGTCTTCGCGACGGTGCTCATCCCGTATCTCTTCGCGGGAATGGGGATCGAGGGCGCCTCCGGCGTCGCACGGATCATGCTGGAGGGCGCACGGAACAGCGCCGAACTGCTCCTCGGAGTGTTCGGATGAGCGTCGTTCGGTTCGGTGGCGTGCGCTTCTATCCGGACGAGATCCGGGATCTCGCGATCGCGTGGATCGCCCTCGGGATCGCGTTCACGGTGTTCATCTTCGTCGTCATCGGCCGTCCAGTCTTCCCGGACATGCTCGACGCGTTGGCGGATCCGCTGTTCGTGGAGGTGTTCCTGACCAGCATGCTCACCGTCGGCGTTGGCTTTCTCCTGCACGAACTGGCTCACAAGGTCGTCGCCGTCAGGTTCGGCCAGATCGCGGCGTTCAAAGCCGATTACGGGATGCTCGCGATCGCGATCGGCGCCGCACTCGCCGGCTTTCTCTTTGCGGCACCCGGTGCGGTGTATCACCGCGGTCGGATCTCCGAGCGGGAGAACGGGCTGGTTTCGGTGGCCGGGCCGCTGACGAATCTGGGGCTCGCGGTGCTGTTTGCTCCGCTCGCACTCTTCGGTGGGATCGTCGGGGACGTCGGAACGCTCGGCGTCACGATCAACTGCGTCCTCGCGGCGTTCAACATGATTCCCTTCGGCCCGCTCGACGGGCGGAAGGTGCTCAGATGGAACAAGCCCGTCTTCGCGGTGGTTTTCGTCGTTTCGGTGGTTGCAGCGGCCGGGGCGTTCCTCGTCGTCGGGATCCCCTACTGAACCGACGGGCTTTTGCTCGACTCGGCCGGGGTTCCGCGTATGACCACGGAGGACGAGGAGGAGGGCCTTACGTACGCCGAGACGGGGGTCGACATCGAGGCCAGCGAGGCTGCAACGGCCGCGCTCGTCGGCGCAGTCGGCGAGTTCGAGGGCGATTTCGCCGGACTGGTCGACATCGGGGATCGGTATCTCGCTCTGGCGACCGACGGCGTGGGGACGAAGCTCCTCGTCGCCGAAGCGCTCGACGACTACTCGACGATCGGGATCGACTGTATCGCGATGAACGCGAACGACCTCATCGCGGCCGGCGTTACGCCCGTGGCGTTCGTCGACTACCTCGCGATCGACGAACCCGACGACGACACGGCCGAGGACGTCGGCAGGGGACTCGCAACTGGCGCCGAACGGGCCGACGTGGCGCTCGTCGGTGGGGAGACAGCCGTCATGCCAGAGGTGATCACCGGGCTCGATCTCGCGGGGGCCTGTGCCGGATTGGCGACCGACGACGAGCTGTTCGACGGGAGCGCTCGTGCCGGCGACGCTCTCGTCGGCGTTCCCTCCTCGGGGATCCACTCGAACGGGCTCACGCTAGCGAGAGAGGCCGCGACCCGCCGGCACGACTACACCGATCCGTTTCCCGTCGATCCCGACCGAACGATCGGCGAGGTGCTGCTCGAACCGACGCGGATCTACCGGGACGTACTGGAGCCGCTCCACGCCGCCGAGACCCACGCGGCGGCTCACGTCACCGGCGGCGGATGGACGAACCTCTCGCGGATGGGCGAGTTCCGTTACGTGATCGACGATCCGTTCGATCCACAGCCGGTATTCGAGTTCATCCAGTCGGAGGGGAGCGTCAGTGACGAGGAGATGTATCGGACGTTCAACATGGGAACGGGCTTCGTGGCGGCGCTTCCGGCCGACGATGCGGAGACCGTCGTCGAGCGCGTCGACGACGCTCGGGTCGTCGGCTCCGTCGAGTCGGGGGCGTCCGTGTCGATCCGCGGTCTCGAGCTGTAAGCGTCGCTCCGCCGGCGAAGCAACCTTTTTGTATAACTGTAGGTAATTGCACGTATGAACATGGAACTGCCGACGCCGGCCGACCTCCGCGAGCGTCGGACGGATCTCGAACTGACGCAGAGCGAACTGGCGGATCGTGCCGACGTCTCTCAGCCGCTCATCGCACGGATCGAGGGCGGCGACGTCGACCCCCGGCTGTCGACGTTGCGACGGATCGTCGGTGCGCTCGCCGAGGCCGAGAGTGCGGTGATGCACGCCGAGGACATCATGCACGAGGGCGTCATCACCGTCGCGCCGGACGACAGCGTGCGGGAAGCGATCGACGTCATGATTCAGGAAGGGTACTCCCAGCTTCCGGTCGTTCGGGACGGGCGACCGCAGGGACTCATCTCGAACTCGGACATCCGGCAGTTGAGTGACGAGAACGCCGGCGAGTTACCCGTCGCCGACGCCATGCAGGAGTCCATTACGACGGTCGAGCCGGACGCAACGCTCGACGAAGTCAACTCGCATCTCAACCACCAGGACGCGGTAATGGTCGTTCGCGGCGGTCAGCTGGTCGGCATCGTCACCGAGGCCGACGTCGCAGCGCACATCTCGTAGCTACTCGTCTCTCTCTTCGTCCTCGAGTTCGAACGTCTCGATCACCTTCAGTGGGACGTCGCGGAGCGCGCCGCCGATCTCGCTCTTTGCGATCCGGGCGGCGTGCTGTGTACTGTCCGCGTTGAACACCTTCATCTCCAGGAGCAGTCCCACGAGTGCGGTGTCGGCGGCGATGAACGCCGAATCGAACGCCTCGCCGCAGGCGGGACACGGCGTCACGCCGACCTCGACCTCCACGTAGTCCATCTGGGATTCGTTGAGACGCTTTCCCGCCTCGCTGACCGCAACGCCGATCGCATCGTCGATCTCTTCGACGTCACGAACGAGCCACGCTGCCTCCATCGCGACGAGATAGTTACTCATGTTCGTCGAGAGCGTCCCCCGACGGATAGCACTATTGCTTCGGGGCGATTGCGCACGTCACCGTCATTATCGCCATAACTTATGGGGAGCCTCCACAGCAACTACCGCTGTAATGCCGCGGAGCCGCCGCCAACACAACGTCAGTTGGTCTGAATTCAAAGATATCAGAATCGCACGACAGCGGAGGGATAATCTATCACGATCGTTCGTCGTATGCCGATTCGGGAGAACAAAACTTATGTACCCCAACGGGCTTCGGAGCAGTGACGATGGCAACACGCCTGCACCGGGCAACCGTACTCGCACTGTACCAGCTCAGCCTCGCCGTCGGCATCGCGCTCCTCCCGGTCGCGCTCGCCGCCAGCCGGGTCGGAATTTCGATCCCATTCGATCGAATCCTCACGCGGCTCGCCGAGGCGTACGAGGACGCCTGACAGGAAGGTTTTATCAGCGGTCGGATTCTACCGGAAGGCAATGCGACAGCCAGACGTTTCCCTGCCGCGCACCGGTCAGGACCACACGCTTTCACCGTACGAACCGGAGCTCGGCGAGCAGCCGTCGAACGATCTCACGCAGACGGACCTCGAGAACGTCAACAAAACCGGTACGACGACGATCGGCATCACGACCGAGGAGGGCGTCGTCATCGCGACCGACATGCGGGCGTCGCTCGGCGGTCGGTTCGTCTCCAACAAGAACGTCCAGAAGGTCGAACAGATCCATCCGAACGCCGCGTTGACGCTCGTCGGCTCCGTCGGCGGCGCCCAGTCGTTCATCCGATCGTTGCGGGCCGAGGTGAATCTCTACGAGGCCCGCCGCGGAGAAAGCATGTCGATCAACGCGCTGGCGACGCTGGCGGGGAACTTCGCCCGAGGTGGACCGTTCTTCGCTATCAACCCGATCCTCGGTGGCGTCGACGAGAAGGGCCACCACGTCTACTCGATCGATCCCGCGGGCGGCGTGATGAAGGACGACTACACGGTTACCGGATCCGGACTGACCGTCGCCTACGGCACCCTCGAACGAGAGTACCGCGACGGGATGAGCAACGAGGAGGCGAAACGCGTCGCCGCCTCCGGCATCAAGGCGGCCGTCGAGCGAGACACCGGCTCCGGCAACGGGGTCTACCTCGCGACGGTGACCGAAGAGGGCGTCGACATCAAGGGCCACAAGGACTTCGGAGAGGTTCTCTAACCGACTTCCATAGTTTTTATTCAGGGCGCGCTACGTCGACGGCCGCTCGGAACCGATCGGCTCCCGACCGCTCGAAGCCATCACAAACGCCGATCCGCCCCTCACTCCTTCAGGAACACCAGTACGAAGAGGAACGTGACGACGATTGCGGCGCCCACCCAGGCGAAGGCGAACTCCAAGGAGGTCCGGTCGGCCGCGATACCGACGAACGTCGAGCCGAAAGCGGCGACGATCGTGAAGCTCGTCCGGATCATTCCGAAGCCGCCGCCCTGAACCGCGGGCGGGATCCGCGGGATCGTGTACGCGTTGATCACCGGCCACGTGCCGCTCTGGAATGAGATCAGGAGCGTGAGGAGGATCAGCCACTCGATCCGGTTGGCGAACGGCAACGCCAGGAGTCCGACGGTCGCAAGCCCGAGAATGATCGTCAGCGTGCGGACCTGGCCGATCCTGTCGCTGACGACGCCGGCGCTCAGTTGTGCGACGATCGCCATGACGAAAAAGAGGCTGAAAAGCGCCGCCACGGTCCCGCCGCTGAGCCCCTTCACCGTGAGCAGATACGTCGGGTAGAAGCTGGTGAACGCCTGGAAGAAAAGCGAGACGAGCGCCATCACGACAGTCGCGTTTGCCAGCGACCGGGTTCGGATCGCGTCGGCGATCCGGCGAAGCGTGTCCGTATCGAGGACCGAATCACCGGGCGTGGCTTCCGTGAGCCGTCCCGGAAGGGCGTACCAGACGCCGACGGTGGCGATAGCCAAAAGCGGGAGCAGGTACGCGAATCCGGCCCGCCAGCCGAGGACGCCGACGATCGTGATCGCAAGCACCGGAAGGGAGGCGCTGCCGGCATTGCCCATCGCCAGGGTCACGCCCTGGGCGGTCCCCTGTCGGTTTTCGAAGACGTTCGCCAGGACCGTAAACAGCGTCGTACTATAGAGGCCGACCGCGAGCCCGGTGAGGAGTGTGCCAAGAAAGACCATCCACAGGCCGATCGACGCGGAGACGATCACGAGGCTCGCCGCGACGAGGACGAGCCCGCCGACCAGGACGATCCGTTCGCCGAATCGATCGGCGAGAATGCCGCCCGGTAGCTGTCCGATCGCGTACATCAACCACAGCGTCGTCAGCAGGACCCCCGTCGTCGTCAGGCCGAATCCGAACACCGATTGCAGCGTCGGAACGACCACGGGATACACCATCCTGATGCCGAAGTTCACGAACCAGGCGACCGACAGGAACAGGAGGACGGTGCCCCGTCCGTCGGCGGTCAGGTCTTCGATCGTGGCGCGGGCCGACGATTCGATCGTCCGGAGGCGACCAGCCATTGACGGAACTTCCAGGATCAGGAGGAATGTAGTTTCGGTTGTCGTTGTGAGCCGATCCCGCGGGGCCAACGTCCTTACCCGGAACGACGGGATCGAACCCATTGGATCGTTCCTGTCGATATAGCCACAGCGTGTCGTTTTGAATGGACGCTCCCGAGCGCGTGACAGCAACTACCGCTGCAGCACTCCCGGTCTATCCGCTACAGGTGGCTCATGGAGTATTGCCGGAAATAACTGCTGGCTCATCATCCTCCACTTCCGCTTCGACTTCAGGCTCACTGTTTTCGGGGTGCTCATCCTTGCGTGGTAAATGGAATCCGAGACCGGTGGTGCAGACGAATCAGTTCATTCAGAGGGCATGGAACGCATCGATTCTGAATCAGTTCGAACGCGACATAGATCGGAAGCCGCCACGAACGAACGACCGTTAGGACGTGGACTCGCGTTTCGCACCTTTTAATCCGAGAACTGCCGTATCCGACGACGATGAAGTTCGCCGAATTCGCCGAGCGGGCTGCCGAAATCGAGGCGGAGCCGGCCGACCTGGAGACGATCGCGCTCGTAGCCGCCCTCCTCGAGGACGCTGGCGAGGATATCGGTCCACTCGTGCGGTTCGTCCAGGGGCGAGTGTTCCCGGCCCACGACGGGACGAAGCTCGACATCGGTCCGTCGCTCTGCTATGCTGCTCTGGCCAAATCTGCCGGACCGAACGTCTCGGCGACTGACGTCGAATCGCGGCTCGCCGACGTCGGGGAGATCGGTGCCGTCGCCGAACAGCTCGACCTCGGCGGGCAGCGGGGATTGTCCGATTTCGCGAACGGGACGGATCCGCTCACCGTCTCCGACGTCGAGGAGTCGCTGACGGAACTGGCGGCGGCCGACGGCCCCGGGAGCACCGACGCCAAGCTGGACATCCTCTTCGGGCTGTTGAATCGCGCGGAGCCACTCGAGGCCAAGTTCCTCTCCCGGCTCGTTCTCGGCGAGATGCGTACCGGCGTCGGCGAGCGGACGGTTCGCGACGGGATCGCTGAGGCGTTCGATCTCCCGGTCGACGCAGTCGAGCGAGCGCTACAGCTGTCGAACGACTGCGGGCTCGTCGCTCGAACTGCGCGGGACGACGGCGAACCGGGCCTCGAGAGGATACGCCTCGAGATCGGCCGACCGGTTCAGTCGATGCTGGCACAGGCCGGAACCGCCGTCGAGGCGCTGGACGCGTGGGACGAGGCCGTCGTCGAGACGAAGTACGACGGGGCGAGAGTGCAGGTCCACTACGACGGGACGTCCGTTCGGCTCTTCTCGCGCAACCTGGAGGACGTAACTGACGCACTTCCCGACGTCGTCGAGCAGGTCACCGAACGTCTCGACTCGCCGGCGATCGTCGACGGCGAGGTCGTCGCGGTCGACGAGAACGGGTCGCCGCTTCCGTTTCAGCAAGTGCTGCGTCGGTTCCGCCGGAAGCACGACGTCGCGGCGGCGCGGGCGTCGGTGACCGTCGAACTGTACGCGTTCGACTGTCTCCACGTCGACGGCGAGGACCTCCTCGACGCACCGCTCGAAGAGCGACACCGCCGTCTCGAATCCGTCCTCGAGGACGGCGTGGCCGACCTCGAACGGACGTCGGCGGTCGAGCGGATCGCGGAGCTGGAACGGGCGGCGCTGGAGGCCAGTCACGAGGGAATCATGCTCAAGAACCCCGATTCGGTGTACGCGCCGGGGGATCGCGGACAGAACTGGCTGAAGCGAAAGCCGGACGTCGAAACGCTCGATCTGGTCGTGACGGGCGCCGAGTGGGGGGAGGGACGACGCGCAAACCAGTTCGGGACGTTTCTCCTCGCAGCACGCCGTGGCAACGAGTACGCGACGATCGGGAAGGTTGCGACGGGGATCACCGACGAACAGCTCGCCGAACTGCACGAGCGACTCGAACCGCTCGTCCGGTCGGAGGACGGCACGGTCGTCGATCTCGCCCCCGAAACGGTGTTCGAAGTCGGATACGAGGAGATCCAGCGCTCGCCGACGTACTCGTCCGGATACGCCCTGCGGTTCCCTCGATTCGTCGCCGTCCGGGAGGAGAAATCGCCCGCGGACGCGGATTCCCTCGAGCGCGTCGAACGGCTCGCCACCGACCAGTGATCGAAGCCGGGACACTTACACGCCACGTGGCACCCTCGCTGAGATTTTCTCCTCCAGTCGTCGCCGCATCTGCGGGCGTTTTGTGCTTCGAGCGTGTAGATCGGCCATGGTTCACTACGGCGGTATCACGATCGAGTGGCTGGGTCACGCGACGATCCGGATTTCCGACGGGGAAACGGTCGCGTATATCGACCCCGGTCGGTACGGCGTGCTGGACGGATACCCCGGTGGCGACGGCGACGTCGTCTGCGTAACTCACGATCACCACTACGACTCCGACGCGATTCGGCGAGTAGCTCGCGAGGACGCGACAGTGGTCGCCTTCGAGGGTATCAACAGCCACCGGATCGGACGGGACGTCGAACGGCTCGCGGCGCTACCGTACGACAGGCGCACCGTCGACGACGAGTCGGACATCGCCGTCGGTGACGTGATCGTTCGAACCACCGCGGCGTACAACGAGCCCGACGGCCCCCACGTCCGGGCATCCGGTGAGCCGTATCACCCTAAGGGGCTCGGCTGCGGATACCACGTCACGATCGGCGGCGTTCGACTGTTTTACCCCGGTGATACGGACGTTCTCGAGGGGCACGACCGACTGGACGTCGACGTCCTCTGTCCGCCGATCGGCGGAGCGGTCACCATGGATCGCCACGAGGCTGCCGATCTGGCGGTCGCTCTCGATCCGGATCTCGTCGTTCCGGTACATTACGACACCTTCGAGGCGATCGAGACGGACGCGAAAGCCTTCGCAGCGGAGCTCGCCGCGCGGGCGGTCCCGGTCGCCCTGGACGGCTACTCGTCGCTCAGATGACGCCCATCGCGTCGAGCCGTTCGGGGAGATAGGTTTCGGTGACGAAATCCAGCCCCCTGGCGGCCAGCGCCTGCTGTTCGGCCTTCTTGCCGATCTCGAGCTGGAGCTCGATCTGTTCGGTCCAGTAGTCGTCGGCGAACCGAGGGTCGTCGAGCTCGGACTCCAGCGCACTCACGTCCGAGTCGCTCAGCGGATCCGTCGGCAGATCGTACTCGACGATGTCCTCGGGCTGGATGCCGACGTATTCGGCGCTCGGCGTCGCGAGATACTCCGAGAGGTGCGCGGATTTGATGGAGCCGTAGGCCACCGAGGCGAAGATGCGGTACGACCAGGGGTCGCCGTCGCAGAAGACGACGACCGGGAGATCGAGTTCGTCGTGGAGCCGCTTGGTGATTCGGCGGGTCGCCCGAGCCGGCTGTCCTTTCAGGTGAACGACGATCGCGTTGTACTCCTCGTCGAAGCCGTTCTCGACGAGTCGGTCGCGCATTCCGCCCGTCTCGACGCAGAGGACGAAGTCGGCGTCGTCCTCGAGGAATTCGATCGTGTCGGGATTGTTCGGGATCTGGTAGCCACCCTCCCCGACGTCACGCTGGCAGTGGATCTCTCGCTCCCCACGGCGGGTTTGCTCGCGGAGGTGGAGCGGACCGATGATCGTCGCCCCCGACTCCTCCGGTCGCATGTGGAAGTCCTCGCGGGTGACCTCCGAGACGATCTCCAAATCTTCGATCAGCTGGTTCGATTCGTCCTGGTCGCTGAAGTGGGCCCGCTCCTCGTCCCACGACTCCGAGAGGTAGTAGAGTTCACGCAGCGTCGACGAGCGATCCTGATCGAGCTGTTCGGCGAGGAACTCGATCGTGTACACCGCTTTCAGGAGCTTCTGGGCGCCGCGGACGCTGTTGGCCGATCGCGTCGAGTGTCGGTCGCCGTAGACCCACACCTTCTTTTCGTCGTCGTACTCGATGTTGCTCTTCGTCCGAGTGGGAATCTGCATCGTCGGGACGCTCCCGTCGGCGAACTGGTCGTAGAACTCCGCCGCGAGATCGATGAGTCGCTCTCGGGCGAGTTCGTCCTTGACGTCGGTGTCGGTGTCCGTACTCATGTTAGGCGTTGATCGTCAGTTTTTCAGCTTCGATACCTTCGACGGAGACGTCGAAATCCGCGTCGTCGCCGATCTCGTACTGGAGAACGGCTCGATCGCCGGCGGTCACGTCCGGAGACCACTTCAGGAACCACTCGCCGTCCATCTCGACGACGGTTGCGCCGTCGGGATCACCCGGGTCGGCCGAAACGATCTCGGTTATCTCCGGAGCGACGTTCGTGTCGCCGTAGTTGGCGACCACGAGCCGAACGGTCGACTCCTCGACCGTCCGTTCGACGAGGACGTTGTTCATGATTCTGGCGAGCGAATCGTCGATGTCGAGCGGTTCTCGTCCGGTCACGTCGGCGAGTTTTTCGGCCATCTCCGGGAGGATCTCCGCGATCACGTTCTGCTTGCGACGGCGCTTCTCCAGGGAGCGTCGCTTGTTGAGATACGTCTTCAGTTCCCTCGCAGCCTCCCGCAGTGCGAGTTCGATTTCGTCCTCGATCTCCGGAATGTTGGCGATGGCGTCCTTCGATTCACTGGTGAACGGGACGTTCGTCGAGGCGACGTGGACGAGGAGTACGGCGGGGCCGTTCGGCATGCCGCTTCCACCGGGCTGGTCGAGCCCGTAGTTGCGCCAGTTGATGCTCTTGACCACGTCCGTAGTCGCGCAGGCGCCGCGCTGGTAGACGAGCGGCACGCGGTTGGCGAACCGGAGCACGTCGACGCTTCCCTCGGCAGGGAGGTCGCCCCCGTAGGCGATGCCGGCTTCGACGACGAAGGGGTCGCCGCCGTGGACCTCCGCGTCCCGGGTCGCCGCCGCGTAGAAGTCGGCATCGTACTCCTTTCGTAGCCCCGCCTCCACCAGCTCGTCGGAGATCGGTGCGAGACAGTCCGTCGGCGGGGCGAGGATGTCCGTCTCCCGCATCGCTTCCAGAAACCGGGCTGCGGTGTCCCGGTCGTCGGCGACGGCGGTCACCCTCGGCGGGTCGTCGGGAACGCGAACGGCGATCCGCCAGAACTCCTCGACGATGTTCTCTCGGGCGGTGTCGCCGAAGCTCGTCCCGTCGCGCTCCTCGGTCATCTCGGCAGCGCGGTCGAGGAACGATCGGAGCACCTCGTGCGTCACGCGGTCCCGTCCGTCGTCGCTGTCGGCGAACTTCTCGGCGAGCCGTCGAGCGAGCCCCTCGAGGGCGGCGTCGTCCTTCCGACTCGTCGTCGCCGCGTCGATCAGTTCATAGCAGTCCGCGCGCCGGTCGACGGTAATCTCCCCCCACGCGGCCTCGATCGCGTTCTCCCGAACCGTGCTGCCGAACGTCTCGGCGTGGGTCGTTTCGATCTCGTCGGCGAGTCCCTCGACGATCCCGACGACGTCGGCGTGTGCGACCCGCTCGGCCGAGCCGATCTCGTCGGCGATCCGCTCGGCGAACTCGGCGGTGGCCTCGGCGCTCTTGTTCACTACCGCGTCGGCGACCGCGCTCTCGACGTCCGCGTCCTCGTGAGCCCGCGGCGGTCGCCACGCGATCTCGCGGCCGAACTGTCGATCCTTGAAGTTTTGGATCACCGAGTCGGCGGTTTTGCCGCCGACGCGGGTGAACTCCCCCTGCATGAACCCCGACAGTGAGTACGAGTCGGTCGCATCGAGCATCTTCAGCAGCGTTCCCAGTTCGACGCCGTGGGGGTGTGGCCGGATCTCGTTGGTCTCCGGGGGGAGCTCGTCGGTCGCTCGCTCGAACTTGAACGATTCGGCGGGTTCGTGGAACTCGATGCGGGCGTGAGGGTTGACGACGGCGGTGTATTTGACGTAATCCCGGAGCTGCTGGCGGGCCCGCATGTTCGCCTCCATCTCGAGTTCGATCCGCGTCCCGTGAGCGCGCTCCCAGCTCGCCGATTCGTCGACATCGATCTCCGGCTCGTTGGTGTCGGTATCGATCGTCAGCTCGAAGTAGCGTGCCTCGCCGTTGCCGTTCGTCTTGGAGGTGATCTTCGCGGGCTTGCCGGACGTGAGCTGAGAGTAAAGCACCGCGGCCGAGATTCCGATCCCCTGTTGTCCGCGAGTCTGTTCTCTGGAGTGAAAGCGCGAGCCGTACAGCAGTTTCCCGAACACTTTCGGCACCTGTTCCTCGGTGATTCCGGGGCCGTTGTCCTCGATGACGAGCTGGTAGTAGCTGCCGACTTCATCGATTTCGATGTAGATGTCTGGGAGGATGCCGGCCTCTTCCGTTGCGTCCAGGGCGTTATCAC
>SKTU01000129.1 GCA_007122455.1 Haloarculaceae archaeon
ATATCCACCACCGAGACCTGGCACGGCGTCTCGGATTCGATGTCTGCACCGTTCGCCGAGCCGTTACTTCCGGTGGAGATCCGAGATGCGTTTCCGTCGCGTTGTTCGAACAACTGTGGGGGATGTTCGCACAGTCGGGAAACCGGATCGCTACGGCGCGAACGAGCGTCGGGGCGTTCCTCGAGCGCGAGATGCTTCCAGAGAGCGCCACGGAGGCAGTCGGATCCCTCGGGGTCAGGAACACCGACTGTGCTGAGACCGATACCGCTCACTGGTGTTCGTCTCTCCCGAGCGCCTGTGCGGTCGGAAGCGTCCAGCCGTAGTTGACCGCGGCCAGCCGCGTTCCGAGGGTGACTGCGACGCAGGCCGCCGCCGCTGCGCTCTCGCCGCCGCCGGCTGTCAGCAGGAGCCAGTAGACGCTACCGCCAGCTACAGCACAGCTCGCGTAGAAATCCTCGAACAGTATGAACGGCGATCGGTCGAGTAGAATGTCCGCGAACGCACCGCCTCCGGCCGCGTTGATCGTCGCGATCGCGACGACGCCGAAGCTCGAGACGCCAGCCCCTGTCGCGACGATCGCACCGGCAGTCGCGAACGCCGCCAGCCCGATCGCGTCCGACAGCAGCGTGATCGGGTGATCGTCCGGCGACTCCAGTACGATACTCAAGCCGACCGCCAAGACGACGCCGAAGAGGCCGAGGCTGATCTCGCCCAGCGATCGAAGCGCAAGCGGTACGCGGCTGACGAGGATGTCCCGCGTTACGCCGCCGGCGAACGCCGTGGCGAGTCCGACGACAGTGATTCCGAACAGATCGAACCGCTCGCGGATCGCCTTCGTCGAACCGGCCAGAGCGAACGCGACGAGGCCGATCGTGTTCATCACCACGAACGGATCCGCAAGCAGCGCTCCGAGTGTTCCTGCGACCACGACCTCACTAGGAGAACAGCCCCTATTGAGCGCTACGTATTCCCTCGGCCTCTGGACTCGGAACGCCCGGTTCGAATCCAGAGGCCGACCCCTCCGCCGAGAGCGATCCGATCGGGGGCTACGTCACCCGTTCGCTGTCGCTGAACGTGATCGTCTCCTCGTCCGACTCGATGGTCGTGAGGACCGTGATCCAGCCGTCGTTCTGCTCCACCTTGCGGGCGTCCCACAGCGAGAGGTCGATGCGCTCGGTCGTCGTGTGGGTGCCACCGGCTTCGAGGATCCCGACCTCCTCGGTACCCTCCCAGACGAGGTCGTCCGGATCGGTACTGTTCTCGCCGGCGAAGATCCTGATGTAGACAGTTACCTCACTCGCGGTTTCGTTCCTGTCGTTGGTGAGTGTCGCAGTCACGTCCCGACAGGTCTGCCCACACTCCTCGATCTCGTCCACGGTGAACGAGAACGGCGGCACGTCCGAATCGCCATCCGAGTTGTACTCCGTCCCCGTGGGGAACTCCTCGGTTTCGTCGTCCGAGTCACTCCCCGCAAGCGGACCGACGCCGGCGTAGATGGCTCCGACTCCGCCGAGCAGAACCACTGCGAGGAGAATCACTCCGACGTATTTCCGATTCATCCTCGACGCACTCGCTCCGGCGGACTATCCATGGGATCCGCGCGTCTGACGGTGGACGTGCCGTTCGAAGCCATAATATTCGATTCTCTCATGTTGTAATAAATGCTGGTTCCCTATCGGCGCTCAGGCGTCGGATTCGGCGTCACCGTCTCGCTCGCTCGCCTCGTCGGCTTCCCCGCCACCGAGGAGATCGCTCAGCGCCTCGCCCAGGTTGTCGATCGAGCCATCCAGGAACCGATCGATCCGGTCGTGGATCTCACTCACGTGGTCGGGTACCTGTTCGGGCAATCCGTCACTCGGACCGACGCCGTCCGCGTTGCCGGTTCGATTATCGCTTTGGTTGGCGTCGTCGACGTCGTTCGGGGCGTCCGTCTCGTAGGCGTCCGATGCGCCATCGTTCGCCTGGTCGGCCGGAGTCGCGGCGCCGATCGCCGCGGCCCCACCGATCAGGAGTGCTGCTGCAACCGCGATCGCGATGAGCTGTCTCGTTTGCATTGCGTTCGACTGGCGGTCTCACAGCCACTTAGCGGGTGGAAACCCCGACGCCGAATCCAGGCGATTTGGTCCCGATCCACGCCGAATTACGCCGGATTATTCTGTTTTTTGCGTTCGAGACGCGAATCGCGGTCGATCGGTAGACGTAACGGTTACGGTCGGCGTCTCGCGCACGCGACGTAAAATATAATCAATCGGAAGTGAAGCGGAACGTCGTCGATATCCTGTGTCGAAGACGCCCCGCTTCAGTTCGATAGAGGGTGCGGTCGGTGAAAACACCGTCGGTGGCGCGTTCGCCGAACGAGCCGTCAGTCGCTCTCGGTCTCGTCGTCGTCGTCCGACGGCGAACGCTCTCCCTCCGAAGACGTCTCCGGGGTCGAGACGGCCTTCTCGCGTCCGATACGGATCCGGGTGATCGTTCCGGCCTCCTCCATCTTCGAGAGCGTGCGCGAGACGCACGAATCCGACCAGCCGGTGAACGCACAGATCTCCTGCTGTTTGACGTACTCTCCGCGCGATTCGATCTCCGAGAGGATGTACTCCTCCGGGGTCAGTCCCGTCTCGGAGACGACGTCCGTCTTCGTGGATCTTGGCTCGGCGTCGGACTCGTCGTCCGTCTCCGTTTCCGCCTGCCGTTCCATCGTCACGCCGCCGTCGGATTCGATGGTCGGACGCGATTCCGTTAGTGCGCCTCCCAACCGTTTCCGGACGGTGTCGAGGATTGCTCTCATCGTTCGATCACCACCGGCGTCGACGGTAGAGCTCCGTGAGCGTGACCCCTCATTGATAATCGGTGTATCTGTTGCGGACGGCTTCGATGGTGACGCCGTCCGGGTCGATCCGGTGTGATTCCGGGTCGTAGTCGAGAATGCCCAGTTCGCCCATCTTCGGCAGGTGAACGTGGTGGAGCGTCACTGCCACGCGCTCGGCGGTCGCTTCGTCGACGGCGTCTGTTCCGTCCTCTCTCGCAGCGATCGTCGCCGCCAGTTCGCCGAGTCCAGCTGGTCCACTCTCTTCCGCGAGAACGTCGAGTAACAGTCGGCGCCGCTCCGCCATAGAGCGGCTGTAACGCTCGCCTCCTGCTAGTTCTGTACGCGTCTCCTTCGGCTCGTTCGAGGGTTGGGTCATGGTGTCATTCCCGTCTGGTCAGCGTCTGTCCGTTACCGTTCGAAAGAAGCGGGGGATGCCTAAGATCACTTTCTAACTGATTAGGTATTGTCTGACGGACGGTTCTGGTCGCTTTCGGCCAGATCTGTTCATCCACGTCTACCCGGTCCGACTGCCGCGTGCGACTCGGCAATGACTCCATCGACGGAATGTTGATAAACTGGACGCTCGGTATACTGGGTAATGGAATCGGGATCACTGACCGACGCGCTCCGGGAAACGCTCGCGATCTTCGACGGATCCGGGAGACCCTGGACGACGTCCGAGGTGGCCGAGCGCCTCGATCTCGGTCGACGGAGCACGTACGCTCGGCTGGAGCGCCTCGTCGAACAGGACCGACTCGAGACCAAGAAGGTCGGCGCGAACGCCCGCGTCTGGTGGCGGCCGCGACCAGAGGCCTCCGGCGTCGCGAGCAGGTCTAACTCGCCGTCGACGAACGGCGGCGTCGCTGACGCCGAGCGGTCGGCAGTTACCGGCTCCCTCGTCGACGACATCCTCGCGGACGTCGACGTCGGCATCTTCGTCCTCGACGAGAACTTCGACGTCGCCTGGATCAACGCCGCGACGGAACGGTATTTCGGCATCGACCACGAGCAGGTCGTCGGTCGAGACAAACGCCGCCTCATCGACGAGCAGATCGCGTCGGTCGTCGAGGACGCCGAGACGTTTACCGAGACCGTCCTGACGACGTACGACGACAACAGCTACACCGAGCGGTTCGAATGCCACGTGACCGCGAGCGACCGGCGCGAGGAGCGGTGGCTCGAACACCGGAGCAAGCCGATCGACTCCGGCGAGTACGCGGGCGGGCGGGTCGAAATCTACTACGACATCACCGACAGAAAGCGCTCGAAGCGAGCCCACGAGGAAGACCGAAAGCAATTCGAATCGCTGGTCGACGCGGTCGAGGAGTACGCCATCTTCCCCCTCGACGCCGAAGGGCACGTTCAGGCCTGGAACGCCGGTGCCGAACAGATCAAGGGGTACAATACCGCGGAGATTCTGGGCGAGCATTTCTCCGTCTTTTATCCCGACGACGACCGCAACGCCGGCGTTCCCGAACAGAACCTGGAGGTCGCCGCCGAATACGGCTCGGTTCAGGAGGAGGGCTGGCGGGTTCGATCGGACGGCTCGCGCTTCTGGGCGAACGTCACTATCACCTCGATACACGACGGGGACGGAGTCCTTCAGGGCTACACCAAGGTGGTCCGCGATATGACGGGACAGCGGGAATACGAGCGGCGACTGCGGGCACAGGCGGAGCGGCTCGAACGCCAGCGCGACGAGTTACGGACCGAACTCGACGAGGTGATCGAGCGGATCAGCGACGGCTTCATCGCGGTCGACGAGGAGTGGGAGCTCACCTATCTCAACTCCGCCACCGTGGAGATGCTCGACGCCACCGAGGCAGAACTGATCGGTGAGGAACTCTGGGACGCACTCCCGGAGTTGGTGGGGGCCGACTCCGAGGCGACCTACCGAGAGGCGATGAAATCTCAGGAACCGACCTCGATCGAGGCGTACTACGAGGCGTTCGACGGCTGGTACCGCGACGTCGTCTACCCGTCGACGTCGGGGCTCTCGATCTACTTCCGGGACGTCACCGACCGAAAGGAGCGCGAGCGGGAACTGGCGCGGTTCGAGCGTGCCGTCGAGTCCTCGGGCCACGCGATCTACATGACCGACGTCGACGGGGAGATCACGTACGTCAACCCGGCGTTCGAGGAGATCACCGGCTACTCACGTGAGGAGGCGGTCGGAACGAGGCCGCGGATCCTCCAGTCGGGCGAGCACGACGATGCGTACTACCGAACCCTCTGGGAGACGATCCGCGCAGGCGAGGTGTGGGAAGAGGAGATCACCGACCGGCGAAAGAACGGCGAGTTCTACCACGCCGAGCAGACGATCGCGCCGGTGATCGACGAACGCGGCGAGATCGATCGGTTCGTCGCCGTTCAAAACGACATCACCGAGCGCAAACGCCGTCAGGCGGAGCTCGAGACGCGGGTGCGCCAGCAGGAGGTCGTCACCCACCTCGGCCATCGCGCGCTCGAGAGCGACGATCTCGACGCGCTGATGGCCGAAGCGTCCGAACTGGTCGCGGACACGCTCGACAACGATTACTGTAAGGTGTTGGAGCTCGACGCCGATGCCGAGGAACTGCTCCTGCGGCAGGGCGTCGGCTGGGACGCGGGGATCGTCGGCGAGGCGACGGTGTCGTCCGTCGAGGGCGACTCCCAGGCGTCGTACACGCTCGCGAGATCGGATCCCGTCGTTGTCGAGAACCTCGAGACCGAATCCCGGTTCGGTGGTCCGGAGTTGCTGACGAGCCACGATGTCACGAGCGGTATCAGTACGACCATCGGTCCGTACGGCGATCCGTGGGGTATCCTCGGGACCCACGACACCACTTCGAAGTCGTTCTCCGAACAGGACGTCAACTTCGTCCAGTCCGTGGCGAACATCCTGGCGTCGGCCGTCGAGCAGCGCGAACACGAGCGGGAACTCGTCCAGCGACGCGAGCAGCTCGAAGCGTTGAACAGCCTCAACGAGGTCGTCCGGGAGATCACGAACGCCGTCATTGACCACTCCACGAGGGAGGAGATCGAGGCGACGGTGTGTGAGTATCTCGCCGACTCGGATTCGTACCTGTTCGCCTGGACCGGCGCCGTCGACACCAACACGCAGACCGTGACCGCACGGACCGAAGCCGGCGTCGACGGCTATCTCGACGGGGTCACGATCTCGGTCGATCCCGACGACGAACGGAGCGAGGGGCCCACCGGCAGGGCGTTCCGAACGGGACGGATCCAGACGTCACAGGACATCGACGTCGACCCCCGTCACGACCCGTGGCGGGAGCAGATCGAGCGCTACGGCTTCCGATCGTCGGCCGCCGTTCCGATCGTCCACGAGAACACCGTCTACGGCGTGTTGAACGTCTACGCCGAGCGGCCGTACGCGTTCGAGGGCCGGGAACAGGAGATGTTCACCCAGCTCGGCGAGATCGTCGGCCACGCGATCACCGCCGCCGAGCGAAAGCAGGCACTGATGAGCGACGAACTCGTCGAACTGGAGTTTCGGATACAGGACCTCTTCGCGGCGCTCGACGCCGCGATCGATACGGAGGGAACTGTCCGGGTCGACAGTACGGTCCAGGTCGCCGACGAGGAGTTCCTCGTCTACGGTACTGCGACGTCGGGAGGTATCGATATCGTCCACAGCCTCCTCGAGGCAGTTCCGCACTGGGAGTCCGTCACCGTCCTCTCGGGAGGCGACCCGATCAGCTTCGAGCTCCGTCTGACGTCGCCGCCGGTGTTATCGGTCGTCGCGTCCCTCGGCGGCTACGTCGATCAGGCCGTCATCGAGGATGGAACCTACCGGATGACGATCCATCTCGCTCCGACCGCCGACGTCCGACGGGTCATCGACACCGTCCAGAGTGCTTACCCACAGGCAGAGATGCTCAGCCGCCGGCAGATCACCCGCCCCCGCGACAATCCTCAACACTCCCGGCGTCGGCTCGTCACGGATCTCACCGACCGCCAGCGAGTCGCCCTGGACGTCGCCTATCACGCGGGTTTCTTCGAGTGGCCCCGCGAGACGACCGGCGAGGACGTCGCCGAGTCGATGGGCGTCGCCCCGCCGACGTTTCATCAACACCTCCGGACGGCCGAGCGGAAGGTGTTCGATTCGGTGTTTTCGCCCGGTCGAACGTGATCGAGCGGCGTCGATTTCTCGTTCGGTCGTTCCCCAGATGCCGGCGTTGAGTCACGTCGCCGCTCACTTGATCGCGAGCGGGTTCACCGGTGAGCCCGTTCCACCGACGATCTTCAGCGGCGAACAGACGTAGAGGAAGTCGTACGACCCGTCCTCGGCGCAGTCGGCGGCCAGTTCGTCCAGCAGCGCGATCTCCGTGAACAGGACTCCCTGATCGCGGATGAGCGTCGCGTGTAGCGGGAGCCGGAGGCCCATCTCGGAGTAGGTCTGTTCGCTGGCGAGGGTGTCCGTCGCGAACGCCGGGATCTCGGTGTCGTGGAACCACTCCGCGAGCTCCTCGCTGTAGGTGATTCCCGGCTCGTCGTACGCTACGATCGGCTCCTGATCGCCCTCGTAGAATCGCTCGAGCCACCCGGTCCGTATGAGGGGAACGTCGCCGGTTTCGATCTCGACGCCCTGCTCGTCGGCGCACGCTAGCAGCTCCTCCAGCGGGATCTGTTCCCCCCGTTCGAGGTGATCGACGCCCCGGTAACGTGCGACGTCCAACAGCACGCCCCGCCCCACGACGCCGCGGTCGGCGATCGGCTCGACGCTGCAGCGATCCAGTCCGCCCTTCGTGGTCTCCGGGTCGAAGCCGTTGTACAGCTGGTCGCCGTACCAGGCGTGACCGAGCGCGTCGACGTGTGTCGTGCCGTGAATCGGGAGGAAAAGTACGTCGTCGGCGCCCTGCCGGTCGTCGCCCGCGACCTTTCCGGCCTCGTAGTGGCCCCGATCCCGGCGCATGTAGTGTTGGGCGTCCGGGCGACTGGGTGTCTTCGGATCGCCCTCCGGCCGGCCGATGGGTGCGCCGAGGCTGAACGTCCGCCCGTGTTCGACCGCCGCTATCCCACGGAGAACGCGTTCCTCGGTCAGATGGTTCACCGCACCGCACTCGTCGTCGTCGCCCCATCTCCCCCAGTTCGAAGGGGCGTTCTCGAAAATCTCCGACAGTCGCTTGTCACTCATTACCACTCGGTCTCGGCGAGGGGACGAAAGCGTTTCTCCCGGATCGGACAGGTGGGAGAGATTCCAGCGTTTCGTATCTGTGGCTGAAACCGTGGGCTGTGAGGACACGTCCAGTCGGCTCTCTGAGGAGGATGGCGTACTTCGGTCTCAAGTATAGAATGTTCTTCATTTGATACCATTTATATATTGACAAGAGGTTCGATCTATTCCTGTAAAATTACTATATTAAACTAATATGGGATAAAGTTTGAATATATTAGTTTATCTTTGATATCGATATCAACTCGTGAACTATACAGAAGATTTACGCTACGGCTCCCTCATTGGCCGGACGAGAGTGATGGTAGATCCGACGAGGACTGAATCTCGAAGCGCCGCTTATCGGCAGAGAGTCGTCGCCGAACTCGGTCAGAAAGCGCTCGAGATCGACGATATCGATCAACTGATGCACGATGCATCGGTCGTCGTTGCCGAGACGCTCGACGTCGATTACTGCAAAGTTCTCGAACTGTTGCCGAGCGGTGAAGAAGTGCTGCTCCGACAGGGCATTGGCTGGCACGAGGGGGTGGTCGGATCGGCGACGGCACCGACCGATCGGGACTCCCAGGCCGGCTACACTCTCCTCACCGAGGATCCGGTAATCGTCGACGATCTCCGTACCGAGGGGCGCTTCTCCGGCCCCGAGTTGCTGACCAGTCACGACGTCGTCAGCGGCATGAGCGTACTCATCGGCTCCGTCGAAGCACCTTGGGGCGTACTCGGTGCGCACTCGACCGAGCGGCGCGAATTCACGGAAGACGACGCCGCGTTCGTTCAAAACGTCGCGAACATCCTCGCAGCCGCCATCGAGGCCGAGCAGACGCACCGACGCCTCGAGCGAACGCTCGACCTGTTCGAAAAGACCGAACGCACCGCGGACGTCGGCGGTTGGGCGATCGACACGGAGACGATGGAGCTGTTCTGGACCGATCACCTCTTCGACATTCTGGGGATCGCTGACGATGAGGAGCCACCGCTGGAAGAGGCTCTCGACGTCTATCACGAGGCCGATCGGCCGATCGTCAGAGACGCCGTCGAGAACGCGATCGACACCGGCGAATCCTTCGACGTAGAGGTACGCTTCCGGACGCCGTCGGGCGAGATACGCTGGCTCCACGCCCTGGGGACCCCCGTCATAGAGGACGGGGAGATCGTTTCGATTCGCGGAGCGGCCCAGGACGTCACCGAGCGCAAGGAGCGCGAGCGCGAACTCGAACAGTATCAGGCACTGACTGAAGCGGCCAACGACGTCATCGTCACCATCGACGAGCGAAGCGTCGTTCGGACGATCAACCCCGCGGTCACGGACGTCTTCGGGTACGACCAGGGGGAACTCGAGGGCGAGTCGTTGACCGAACTGATGCCCGACGAGTTCGCCGAGCGCCACCACCGAGCGGTCGAGCGGTATCTCGAGACGGGTGAACGGACCCTCGACTGGGAGTACGTCGAGCTACCGGGCGAGCACGCGGACGGCTCGGAGATCCCGCTTGCGATCTCCTTCAGCGAGACGGAGTTCGAGGGCGAACGGTTCCTCACCGGGGTCGTCAGGGACATCACCGAGCGCAAGCGATACGAGCGCGAACTCGAAGCGTCCCACGATCGCCTCGAACAGTTCGCCAGTGCCGTGTCTCACGACCTCAAGGAGCCGCTGACGACGATTACGAGCTATCTCCAGCTTCTCGATAGACGGTACAGGGACGACCTCGACGAGGAGGCGAGGGAGTTCATCGACGTCTCCGTCAACAGCGTCACGCGAATGCGCAGGATGCTCGACGGCATCGTCTCGGAGTACGCGCGGGTCGACTCGCGAGGCGCCACGTTCGAACCAGTCGATCTGAACTCGGTACTTGATGACGCTTTGATCGATCTCGGACGGAAGATCGACGAGAGCGACGCCGAAATCACGTCGGAGTCGCTACCGCGAGTCGAAGGCGATCCCGGTCAACTCCACCAGCTCCTGTTGAACTTGCTGGATAACGCGATCAAGTACTCGGGGGAATCCACGCCACGGATCGACGTCTCGGCGGCGTCCGATGGACAGATGTGGGTAATCTCTGTTCGCGACGAGGGGATCGGTATCGATCCCGGCGCCACCGAGACCGTCTTCGAGGTGTTCCAGCGCCTCCACGACGACGGAGCGTATCCCGGTTCTGGCATCGGTCTCGCACTCTGCCGGCGGGTCGTCGAACGTCACGGCGGTGAGATCTGGGTCGAGTCCGAACCGGGCGAGGGATCGACGTTCTCGTTTACGCTGCCGATGACGAGAACTCGCGACGCGTGATCGATCGCGACTCGCACGTGGTTCATCGAGCGTTGCATGGGTCTGTAGCCTCGTCCGATTTTCGAGCGTCGAGCGATCTGTTCGACGGCAAGCGAAACAATCAGATCTCGATAAACGCCGGTGTGAACTGGCCGGTGTACCCATATCGAGTGGATAGAGCATGAAATATAACCGACGAGATCCAATGGGCAGACATGTCAGAAGCGGGTAATTCGACGGCAACACTCGGAATGGTACTCGGCGGTGTTCTCGGCGTCGTCGGGATCGCTGCGTACGTCATCTCCGGTTTTGCGAGCCTGACTGCGCTTATTCCCACTCTTTTCGGCGTACTCATCGCGGGTCTGGGAGCGGTTGGACGGAGCGACGAACGCCAGCGGATCGCCATTTACGGCATCGGAATCCTCGCTGCTCTCGGCGTACTGGGCTCGCTCCGGGGCGTCCCCGACATAATCGCGTTACTGTCGGGTTCCTCGGTTGACTCGGTCGTCGCGACCGTCTCACAGGGGCTGATGATCGTCTTCAGTGTCGTCCTCGTTGTGAGCGTCGTTCGGTACGTCCTCGACAGTCGTTGACGCTGATGAACAGGGGTACTACGCGTCCCGTGAATCTCGGGTTCCCACGCAGTAGGAACGTGAACAATCCATTATCCGGTTCGAGCCCCCTCTTCTGGTAGGTGAATCCAACTGCCAATCGAAAAGCCTGCTCGAAGCGATGCCGTCACAGCTGCGCCCGTCGCCGAACTCGCAGCGACCAACCCGATGGCGGAGCACGGAATCCGGCGCCTCCCCACCTGTGAGGGGAATACTCTCGTCGGGACCATTACCGCTGATGAGATGACTGAACCGCTCGCGGACGAACAACAACAGCTCGGAGACGTCATCCGGGCCCAGCGACCCGAATACTGATAGGGATTATCGTAGCCAACCGAGGAGTCCGACGCCCATTCTTCGGCGGTGGCTTTCGTTTCCTCGCTGGAAATCTATGAACTCCTACGATAATCCCTATGAGAACCGATGCCAGAAGAAGAGCTGTTCAAAACTGAGGAACAGGTGACGAGAACGGAGATCGCTGAAGCGTTACGTGACGCTGCCGATCAGATCGAATCCGGAGACGTCCAGTTAGTGAGTGCCACCGAAGAACAGAGCGTCGCTGTTCCGGAGAGTCCTCGATTCGAAGTCGAACTCGAACGACTCACGGATTCGGAGACCGGAGAACAGCGGTACGAACTCGAGTACGAAATCAGGTGGACGAAGTAACACCCCCGTTGTACTGACTTCGGCCGCCACGTCTTGTCGGCCGTTGCTGACACACTCTGAATAGATCAAGAGATGTGTCGGTGATACGGGGCGCATCTCGTGCGCTCCGTCCCACGGGAGCGGGTGACTCAACTCCGCGTAGATTCTTGGACGCCGTCCAGAAACTCACGGAGAAGTTCTGCGACGCGTTCTGGTGCCTCCTGTTGCACCCAGTGACCCGCGTCTTCGACGAGGGTGCAACGACGCATGTCGGTACAGGCCGTATCCTGCATTCGTTCGAAGGCGCCTGGCTTTTGATAGACTCCCCAGTCGCGTCGGCCCGCGATAAACGCCGACGGCACGTCGAGGGTCCGGTCGGCAAACACCTGTAGATCACGTCGATACTGCGGATCGGTCCCGCATCGATACCACTGAAGTCCACCCTGAAAGCCCGTCCGTCCGTATTCGGAGCTATAGACGCGGAGCTCCTCCTCGGGAAGCCACTCACACGAGCGAATCTGCTCTTCGGAGGGCATATACGGGGCCACCGTTTCAGCCATCCCCTTGTGGCGATCCATGACGTAGTACGTCGGCAGCTTCGCGAGCTGGTCGGCACTCCAGCTCTGGAGTGGCTGTGGGTCGTTTCCGTCCCAGTCAGCACTTTTGTAGTGAAAGTACGCCCGCAGGAAGTCGTGAATGCCCTGAGGACAGTTCGACATGTCGTGATTGGCCGTTCGCGTCGAGTAATACCACTGATAATGCTTGCGAGGCCGTGGGAGCCGTCCGAGTTCCTCGTTTATATCTTCGATATCTGTTTCTGCGGACGATAGCTCGGGCGCCCCGGCGAACGGCGCACTCATGAGCACTGTCGCCCGAAACACGTCGGGCCGGAGCAGCGAACACCAGGCGGCAACGGGTGCCCCCGAGTCGTGTCCGATCACCGCGGCGACGGAGTCTCGCCCCAGGGCGTCGACGAGGCCGAGGACGTCTCGGACCCGATTTATCATCCGGAACGAGGCGAGGTCCCCGTCATAGGATCCATCCCATCCAGTCGTGCGCCCGAATCCACGTTGATCCGGGGCAACGACGTGGTAGCCGGCCTCCGCCAACGGCACGATGATCTTCCGCCAGCTGTACGCCATTTCCGGAAACCCGTGCAAGAGCACCACGCATGGACTGTCCGGATCGATTCCCGCTTCCAGAACGTGCATCCGCAACCCATTCACATTGGGCACGAATCGCGCTCTGACGTTTGCTGACAGCGTATCTGTCCCGTATCCAGCGTCACATTTCATGACATTCTCTACCAGAATCTATGAAGATGCGAGGCTAAAACCTCACCCTTCAGTGCGGATACAGCCGACACGGTCTGCCCTCATTCATTTTCGTCATCGGGATGCCGGGCCAGTTCGATGATCTCCACTTCCCAGTCGTGGGTCGATCCCCGGGTTTGAAACTCCCAGGCACCGCGCACGTCCACGTCTGCCTTGATGGCTTTCTCGACTGCCTCGGCGAGGACGGCTTCAAACTCGTCGGTACTAGTAATCGAAACGTCACGAAGTTGATCGCGTGTCATGGTGGGGAATGGGCCATAATCCTCGACTCGAAGAGATGGGTGCTAAGCCACGACCACATCCTCACCAGCAGGGTCACACTTCGCGCAGGGCGTTCGGTCCATCGTCCTCAAGAGACGCTACACGCATAGCTCTGCCGTTCTGCATGGTACACCATGCATCTGACTCGAGGTTGGTACACCATGCCGCCTATATTTACCCGTCTCGAACCCCATCCAATATCAAGGAATGGCCGTCATCGCGCATCTTCGGATCCCGGCCGACTCGTTCGAGCTCGGCCGGATCCTCGAACTGGAAGCGGCCGGGACGATCGAACTCGAAAACATGGTCCCGCTAGGCGAGAAAGCCGTTCCCTTCTTCTCGGTGAGCGACGAGGTCCGCGAATCGTTCGAGCAAAACGTCGAGAACCACCCGTCGGTCGAACGCATCGTCGAGGTGACGAGCCACGACGGCGATCGGCTGTATTCGCTGGACTGGAACGTCGGCCGCGACGTATTCTTTCAGGGGATTGTTGATCTGCAGGGACAGCTTCTGAGTGCCACCGGGACGCTCAAAACGTGGGAGTTCGAGATTCGCTTTCCCACGCACGAAGCGCTCAGTGAGTTCCAGGAGTACTGTTCGAACGCCCACATCTCTCTCGAAGTTGGACGCATCTACAATCCCGTCCGTCCGGGGACAGGGATATGGTACGGGGTGACACAAACCCAGCGTGAAACGCTGGTGCGCGCCGTGCAGGCTGGGTACTACTCGATTCCACGGCGAATGTCCACGCAGGATCTGGCCGATGAGCTCGGTATCTCCGATCAGGCCGTCACAGAGCGATTGCGTCGTGCGATCGTGACACTCACTGAGAATACGCTCATTGCGATGGACGAAGACCTCGACGAGGAGTTCGAACAGCCCAAACAGTCCTGATCGGCTCATCCCTACTTGACCCCCGAGAGAGGACTCCTGTATCGTGTGATACTCAATAACAACCTTGTCCACCATGCAGCGAAGGGAACCTCTCGGGCGTTCTATAAGCGCGTGAGACTTACCATGGGATTTGACCGAATCGCAGAAGCCCTCAGGGATCAAACACGGCGACAGCTACTTGTGGAACTACTGGACCACAATCCAGTGGCCCGACCAACGTCCGAGGCGGAGAACGAGACGCGAGAGAACGAGGAGCGAGAAATACAGCTCATTCACAATCATCTCCCGAGACTCGACGCAATGGGTTACATCGTGTGGGACCGATCTCAAGAGAATATAATAAAGGGGCCAAACTGGAACGAGATCGAACCGGTGGTTCGGTTACTCAGCGACAACAGGGAACGACTGCCCAACAATACGTTCTCACGCTCTCGAAAGTGACATCTTCCCCGGGTAAACGCCGGAGTTTCTCCACAGTTGGGATATTTGCCGGTCTACGACACGGCCTGTTCTCTCGTGGTGAACGTCCCGCTCTCGCGGTCGAACAGGTATGACGATGGTTGTGTCGTTCGAAAATCTTCGATTTTCGTGACGACGAGAGACGTTGACGTTCGCGTTCGTCTGGGCGCTCTTCGGAACGGTTCCGATCGGTGACGTTCCGATCGTTTCGGCGATGCTCGGGCTGTGGCCACCAACAGTGGCCGCTGTGGTTGCCGGGGCGATCGCCCGCGGGTTGACCCTCGCGTGGGTCGGCTTGAAGTACCGCTTCATCGATCTCGCAGACGGTGAATCCGGCGTTTACCGAGTGACC
>SKTU01000102.1 GCA_007122455.1 Haloarculaceae archaeon
ATGGGCGTTTCCCACGCGGGCGATACTACCAAGGCGACGCGGCAACGATGAACGGACGATGCGAGTCGACTGTACCTTCTTCGGTCCGCTGCGGGAACCTGTTGGAGAAAAAACCGTCGTACGAGAGCTCCCCGAAGGGGCGACCGTCGCAGATCTCGTCGACCGGCTTGTCGAAGAGTTCGACGGGCTGGCACCTCATCTCGTCGCCGAGGACGGCGGCGTTCCGGCGAACAGCAACGTCACCATCGACGGCCGGAACGTCCGTCAGCTCGACGGGATGGATTCGCGACTCGAGGACGGGGCAACCGTCCGGTTCGCGACGTCAGTCGTCGGCGGCTGACGGCGGCGACGAACCGGAATCAGTCGTCCGCCGGCGCGTCCGTGCCGCCGAGATACTCCGAAACCTTCGCGTCCGGGACGGTTCCGTCGTCGTTCCACTCTCGAAGCGAGTAGTACTCGTCGAGGGCGGTCTCGAAATCCGGCAGCTCGTACGGGAGTCGATCGTCGTCCCGGTCGAACCCGCGCTGGTTGTTGAAGTGTCGCTCCATCTCGATGATTCGATCGCCCATCGAGAGCATCTCGTCGTAGTCGGCGTCGAACAGCGTCTCGATGACCTCCTCGGTGACGTAGTCGTCCTCGCCGAACGCACAGATGATGCCGGCGTCGCGGACCGCCGCCCGGTTCTCGCGCTCGCGGACGACTGCGGGTTTCCCCTCCAGCCCTTCCGGATCGATGTCGCCGTTGTACTCCACTCGAAGCGTCGTCGAGTACATGTGGTCGCCGCCGCGGTTCGCGACGGCGTAGGAGAACCCCTGTCCCTGAATGACGCGACCGTCGTGGGCGGCGAACTCCAGCCCCTTGACGGAGAAGTTCTCGACGCCGAGCTCGTCGTGGAACCGGTCGACGCCCTCGGCGAGCAGTTCTCCCTCCTCCTCGCGGAACGCGATCTTCTCGATGAGATCGTGGGCCAGTTCGGCGTTGCCGAACTCGTCGTTCGCAGCCATGTATGCCGCGATCGAGACGCCGCAGGAGATCGTGTCGAGCCCGTAGATGTCGCAGAGCTCGTTGGACTTCATCACGTCGACGATGTCGCCGACGCCCTGGTTCGAGCCGAACGAGTAGACCGTCTCGAACTCGGGCCCTTCCGTCTCCAGCCCCGTCTCCTCGTCTCGAGTCGGGAGCTTACACGCGAACGCACACGCCGAACAGGCGCCCTTCTTGTACTTTTTCGACTCGACGGCGTCGCCGTCGATCCCGTTGACCTCCTCGAAGGAGTACTCACTGAAATACCGCGTCGGTAGCGAGAACTCGTCGTTGATGAACTCCGTCCCGGCCGTCGTCCCCTGCCGTTTCATCATGTCGTCGGCCGTCGCGGCGTGGCGGTGGACCTCCGACTGGACGTCCTCGTCGAGATCGATCGGCGGCTCGGCGTCGCCCTCGAAGGTGATCGCCTTGACGCCCTTCGAGCCGAGCACTGCGCCCAACCCGCCGCGGCCGAACGCGCGGGACTCGTAGGTCATCACGCAGGCGTACCGGACGAGGTTCTCGCCCGCGGGACCGATACAGAGTATGTTCTCGGCGTCCAGATCGTGTTCCCGCTGCATGTAGCCGGTGACTTCGGGGACGGTCGCCTGCTCGAGATCGGGGACCTCCTCGAACTCGACGCCGTCGTCGGTGACGTGGACGGCCAACAGCTCGTCGCTCTCGCCGACGACTTCGACGATCGGGTGACCGGTGCCGACGAAGTTTCGCGAGAGATATCCCCCCGCGTTCGTCGACAGCAGCCCGTTCGTCAGCGGCGAGAGCCCGGTCGCGTTCATCCGGCCGGTGAAGCTCATCTGGGACTGCTGGAGCGGTCCCGTCGAAAAGTACACTCGGTTCTCGGCGCCGAACGGGTCGGCGTCGAACGGGATGCGTTCGTGAGCGAGCCGCGTTGCGATGCCGCGCCCGCCGATGTACTCGGCCGCGACGTCCTCGATATCCTCTTCGTGGGCCTCTCGGTTCCCGACGTCGAGCGTCAGGAGCGGACCTTTGGCATGGATCATCGTCTCACACTCACGGGATACTGGGTAAAAAAGTATTGTACTGACGCGTTCGCAGCTCGGCTAGCTTTTTAAGTTGCGAGCGGGGACGCCTCGTATGCGGAAAGTTCGCGTCGACGACGTCGAAAACAGCATTCAGCCGGCCGCCGTGATGCGTCAGCTCACCGAGCCGCTCGGGACAACCGACGTCGCTATCAACTACTACGAGCTCGAACCCGGCGACAGCTTCGCGTTCGCCTACCACGATCACGAAATCCAGGAGGAGCTGTTCTACGTCATCGAGGGGACCGCGACGTTCGAAACCGACGAAAGAACGGTCGACGTCGGGACCGACGAGATCGTCCGCTTCGGCCGCGAGGAGTTCCAGCGAGGGTGGAACCGGAGCGAGGAGCGCGTTCGTGCGCTCGCGCTCGGTGCGCCGCTCGAATACGGAACCCAGCACAAGCTTCGACACTGTCCGAACTGTGAGGACGAGACCGACAATCGGCTGGGAAATGCCGACGACGAAGCCGCGGTCGTGGCCCACTGCAAGTCGTGTGGAGCCGAAACCGGCCGCTGGTATCGTGGCTCGATGGAGGGGACGGTTCCGTAGAGCTACTCGCGAAGGGCGTCCTCGCGCCGCGTCGCCTCCAGCGTCTCCTCCTCGACGTGCGTCGCGACCACGGCCGGCTTGTACGCGCCGCCTTCGAAGAGGTCGTGGTCGCCGACGGACGATTCGACGTACCGGATGAAGGCGCGTCGCTCCGGCGGCAGGTGACCGTAGACGATCTCCTCCTCGACGAGATCGTAGACGGGGATCCGTGGCGTCAGTAGCGTGTTCTCGCCGACGATACTGTTCTCGCCGACGACGAAGCCGCTCGTGACTCGACAACCGGCGCCCAGCGAGACGCCGTCCTCGATGACGACCGGAGCGGCTTCGACGGGTTCGAGGACACCACCGACGAGAGTGTTTGCGCCGAGTTTGACGTCGTCACCGATCTGTGCCGCGGAGCCGACCGTGTCACAGGAGTCGACGAGCGTCCCGTCGCCGACGTGGGCACCGATGTTGACGAACGCCGGGCTCATGAGGATCGCGTCCGAGCCGACGTAGGCGCCGCGGCGGATAACCGTCCCGTCCGGCGTGTTTCGCGCTCCGCGCTCGTAGAGGTCGGCGGTCTCCCGGAGCGGCAACACGTCGTAGTAGTCGACGCCGCCGTAGTTGTGTGCTCGTGTCTCCCGCAGTCCGAAGTTGAGCAAGATTCCGCGCTTGACCCACGTGTTGGCCTCCCACTCACCGCCGCGCTTTTCGGCCGCGCGGATCTCGCCGCGCTCCAGCGCGGTGAGGAACGCCTCCAGAGTCGAGTGCGCCTCGTCGCCGGCCGCCTCGGCGGTCAATCCGTCGTCGTAGCGGTACCACAGATCGCGAATGTCGGATTCGAGCGTGCTCATGGTAGTGATACTCCGTTCGGTCAGTTATAAAGCATCCGCGAAGTTGTACCAGCCCGGGTCGCGGCCGACGAGCCACTCGGCGGCGTCGACGGCCCCGGCAGCGAAAACGCGACGGGATTCGGCCCGGTGGGTGAGCGTCACCACCTCGTCGTTACCGGCGAGGAGGAGCTCGTGCTCGCCGCGAACGTTGCCGGCGCGGCGGACGTGGACGCCGACCTCCCCGTTGCCGCGCGGCTGGTGTCCCTCACGGCCGTAAGTCCGATCGAGGTCGTCGACGACCGCGTCGATTCGATCGAGCAGCGTCGTCGCGGTTCCGCTCGGCGCGTCGCGCTTCCCGTTGTGGTGGGTTTCGGTCAGTTCGATGTCGTAGCCGTCGAGCGTCCTGACGACGTCAGCGACGGCGTCGAGGAGCGCCTGCACGCCGCGAGCGAAGTTCGACGCTTTCAGTACCGGGATCCGGTCGGCGGCGCCGCGGAGATCGGCGGTTCCCTGCTGGTTGAAGCCGGTCGTTCCGACGACGTAGGCGACGCCCGCGTCAGCCGCCATACCGGCGTGACTTCGGCTCGCCTCGGGAACGGTGAAGTCGACGAGTGCGTCCGCGTCGGCCAGTCTGTCGGCGAGCTCGTCGGCCGGCCGGACGTCGACGCCGTCGACGGCGGTTTCGGTCGTCGCGACGCCGTCGACGGCGTGTCCGCGCTCCCGTGCGACCGCGAGGACCTCCCGGCCGGTTCGGCCGGTCGCGCCGGCGACGACGATCCTCATTCGAGCGCCTCCAGGACCTTCCGGAGCCGGTCGCGGTTCTCGGGACGCATGCGGCTCAGCGGCGACCGCATCGTCGCGTCGTGG
>SKTU01000047.1 GCA_007122455.1 Haloarculaceae archaeon
AAAAGAGGATGTCAACGATTTGCGTTTCGAATCTCCTGCATAGTTTGAGGATTCGGGTTAACAACACGGGTTTCCGCTAGGTGTGTGAAATAGCTAGTCCGTGTTCACGCGAGCCCACCGTCCCGACTGAACATGGGGACACCCATGAACGACTCACAACAGCGAATATCGACCGAGACAGCACTACGGCTGCTGACCAAACAGCATCGACGACAGATTCTCCGCCGGATGGCTGACACACCCAACGGGACGACTGTCGACCAGCTCAAAAAGCATTTAGGAGTGGCGAGCTCGATGAACCCAGACGGAAACGGATCCGTAGAACATCGAGATATCGAGCTTCACCACGTTCACCTGCCGATGTTACAGGAAGCGAGCGTGATTGATTACGATCCAAGCCAGGACACCGTGCATCGAGACAGAGCGTTCCAAGACGTTCTCTCCCTGCTTGAGGTGATCGACGATCATCGAGAAGACACATCGTCGGCTTTCGTGTAAATACGCCAACGCGTGCTTCAGCGGCCGACACACGCTACTCGCCGTCTTCCTCTCGGAAGTCTCCATCGACTTGGATTTCGATGCTGACGTTCCCGTTTCCGTTCACCGTGACGCCGGTGTCGGCGTACCGAAATGAGACGACTACTGACGAGGACGGTCCATTGAGCAGTGCATCGAGTGCATCTGACTCGATGGCATCCTGCAGTGGTGGCAAATCGGTCGTCGCCCGATCGGTGGCCGCCGAAACTGCTTCGACGATCGTCACACTGGGCTGGTCCGATTGTGTCCAGTTGTGACGAACTGTAGTGGGGCTCACATCTGTGCTTGCGGGCTGGTCGGTTGTCTCCGAATTTCCTGGATCGTTCGCGTCGTCACACATTACTCATCACCTGTTGTTGGGGAAGCGACAGCGGAGGAAACCACTCTGGCTTCTGTTTCCGGCCCATCGACTGTACGCGTATATAGCTGTTGGGATAATCTGAGTGACTACACATTGGATTACTCGCGGTTGTTGTCGAGCTGCCAGGTGAACATCGCCTTCAGGACCACGACGAGACTGTTCGTCGCTCCTGCGCCCCAGATAGCGGTTTCGTCACGCGGTTCGGGCGGGTGCTCGCCGCTGGCGTCGACGAGGACGCTCACGAGCGTCTTCTCCCGGTCGACCATCAGAAGGCGACCGGCAGGCGTGTCTGACCAGTCCCACAGCGACTCGAACAGTTGGGCGTCAGGGATTTCCTGATCGAGTCGGTCCTCGGTGAACTGAGACATCTCTGCGAGCCGAATCGACACTCCGCGGTCGCTGACGGTCGATAAACTCTCGACGATCTTCTCGGTTAGTAGCTCCTCGGCAGTCATATAGACGACCTCGTCGTCAGCCGTCGAGATGAGATCCACCACACGTTCGGCCACGGTGCCCCGATCGGTTACCGTCCAGACACCCTGCTGTTCGGTGGTGCGGTTTGCTGATGCAAGCCTATCGAGCGCGTCTGTCAGGGCGGTCACGCGGTGGTCGTACTCCTGTTCGAAGTGGCGACCGGTCGTCTCCGTCGAAATCGCCCAATACCGCCTGGGATTCGACTGTTTCACGTCAACGAGGCCGCGGTCACGAAGCTCGTCGGCCGCGTCGTAGACGCGCGTCCGGGGGACATCGGCGACCTCACTTACGTCCTGAGCAGTTCCTTCGTCGAGGCTAACGAGCGCGACGAACGTTCGGGCGGCGTAGGTACTGAGGCCGAGTGCTTTCAGTTGCTTGACGGCCGTGGACCGTGCCTGGTCGGATGGGTCGCCGGACATCGAATCGTCACCAGTCCCGTGAAAACCACCAGGTATGGTGATTTTGGCGTGTAGCGTCAGAGAAGTTGGGACCAAGTTCTGCGGCTACACGCCATGCCCCTCTCCGTGCTACCCGTACATAGAGGTATTGTGATTAAGTGAGTGAACTGCCGAGCAATGCTGATTCTCCCGGACTCAGAACGCTTGGATTCTGCATAGTTGTGTGATCGTTCGGGTGACACGGTTACATCTCGGTGCGACGTACTAAACACCCAGGGAACGAACGGGAGTGTAGCAGTCGAGGTTGGGACCAATGGACAACGTTTCAAATCAAGAACAATCGATCGAGCTGCTCCAACAACTCGGGCTCAAAGAGTACGAGGCCAAGTCGTTCGTGGCGCTCGCACGCCGCCAGCGCGGGACGGCCAAAAACATCAGCGAGACGTCCGAGGTGCCCCGGACGCGCGTCTACGACGCGATTCGCGTGCTGGAATCGAAGGGACTGGTCGAAACCCAGCACTCGAACCCGCAGGTGTTTCGGGCCGTCACGATCGACGAGGCCGTCAATACTCTCAAGTCGGAGTACGTCGAACGCACCGAGTCCCTTCGGAGTGCGCTGGGCGGGCTCGAACCGACTGATGAGGAAGAGTCGACAGATGCTGCCCACGAGGTGTGGTCCATCTCGGGCGACCAGGGCATCACGAGTCGGACACAGCAGTTGATCGAAGGGGCGACAGAGGAACTGATTCTCGTGATCGGGCACGAGGGCATTTTTACTGATCAGTTGGTCGAACAGTTGCGGGCAGCCCAGGAGCGTGGTGTAAACGTCATTACCGGGGCAGTCGACGAGGAACTCCGAACCGAGATCCAGGATTCCCTTCCGGAAATCGAAGTATTCGTGTCGGGACTGGACTGGTTGAGTCGGTCACCGCTCCCGGGTGACAACACGGAGATCAGTCGGCTGTTGCTGGTCGATCGTGAGGCAATTCTGGTGAGTTCGTTCACCGAAACTAGGGACGACGATCGTGAACACGAACAGGGCGTCTTCGGCCGCGGGTTCGACAACGGACTGGTCGCGATCGTTCGGCGATTGATGGCTACCGGGTTGCTCTCTGGGAACGATCCCGAAACTGGTGAGGCCTGAGTACGGACTGGAGAATCGGGCGAAGCTCAGTTCTCCGCGGTGACTGGCTGCTCGGGGACGTGATCGTACTTCTCGCGGAACTCGCCGATGAGCTGTCCCATCTTGGCGTACCAGTCGTTGAGCATCCGCTGCATGTCGTCGGCGATCTCGTCCGGGTCGGTCGGCCGGAAGACGTGGTAGTAGCCGCCCTGGTCGTAGTTGATCTGTTCTTTCTGGACGAATCCGCTCTTGACCAGTCGCTGAACCGAACGGTAAGCCGTCGATCGTTCCCGGTCGACCTTTTCGGCGATCTCGTCGACGGTGAGCGGCTCGGACTGTTCAGTGAGCAGGCGGAAGATCTCCTTATCCAAATTCTTCAGCCCGTGAATGCACTCCAGGAGCCCCTCACACTCCATGTCCTGTTTGAGGTACTCGCTCATCGAATCTGCCATCGTGAAACACGGTACGATCCCGCCGGATAAAAATATTTGCAAGGTATACACAATACCGTACATCGAAGGCAGCGTCAGTCGGCCGTCGACGGCGACGGGTGGTGGCTCTCTCGGAGCGAGATAACGGTGGTGTAGAGGATCGCCGCGGCGACGACGACGGCAGCACCGATGACCAGGAGTAACCCGATCGTCTCGAGAACCGGATTCCCGACGTACGAGCCGATCTCCCCGATCCCAACCGCCACAGCGCCGGCCAAAAGCATACCACCGAAGTAGATCTTGATGCCGTCGGCGTCGACGACGGCGGTCGCAGCCGAGCCGACACGCGCACCGAGCGCGCTACCGAGCAGAAGCGGGACGACGATACCGAGATCGACGCCGCCACCCTGTCCGTACAGATAACTCCCGATCGCCCCGGAGAAAACGATCTCGAACAGGTCGGTCCCGACGGCGACGGGGACGGGAACGCCGATCCCGTAAATCATCGCGGGCATGCGGATGAATCCGCCGCCGACGCCGAGAAATCCCGACAGGAGACCGGTCAGGAACGCGACGAAGGTGATCACCCACGCAGAGACGCGCACGTCGCCGCGGAGCGTCACCATTGGTGGGATGCGGATCGTTTGCTGGATCCACTTGGCCGTATCCGGGATCTCGTATTCGCTGAGATCCTTCTCGACGGCGTCGTGGTCGATTCCGCCCCCGCCGCCCTTTATTGCCTCTCGCGTAACCATCAGTCCGATCCCACCGAGCAGTAGCACGTAGGCGATACTGATGATGCCGCCGGCCAACCCGAGATCCTCCAGGTAGAAGACGCTCGCACGGCCGACTTCGATACCGAGCGTCGTCCCGGCGATCATGATCCCACCGAGCTTGTAATCGACCTGTCCGAGATCGTGATGTTTCAGCGTCGCGATGACGGCGGTGCCGAAGACGAACGCCATCCCGCTACCGACTGCGACGCGGGGCGGATATCCCATCATCAACAGCGCCGGCGTCACGAGAAACGAACCGCCCATCCCGAAGAAGCCGAAGAGGATACCGACGACTAATCCGAAGCCGACGAACACCGCCAACAGCTCGGGGGCGATGCCGAGGGAACCGACGCTACCGTTCAGCACTGTCGACACCTCCGAGGAGGAGTTTCATGATCCGGGGTCCGAGGAGTCGCTCGAGGGCACCGTATCCGACGTAGAGAACGACGGCCTCGAACAGGATCACACCGATCAGCAGGGCCGTTGCCGGATCCCACGTCGGTATCTCTAATCCAGCCATTGACTCCGTTTCGACATTGACCGTATAGCCGTTCCAATATTGCACATTTCTACTCGGTAGAGTATATCGGAGGCACAGATATAACAGTTGTGTATTTTTACTACAATACTATATCTCCGTAACACCCAGATAACCATGGATAACGTATCCAATCCTTTCTGTTCATCGGAGAGGTGGCGTTCGTCGATAATCCACCGGAGAAACGATATTGATCGACCGTACGTAGTGTATAGCATGAAGGCGCTCTGTGCGACGGATCTATCCGCAGCTAGCGAGGCGGCGATCAAGAATCAAACCTGTCTGGACTGTCTCGGTCGCATCGGGATCGACGAGATCCATCTCGTCACCGTCGTTCCGTCGAACGTCCACGCGGGGATGCCGGGTATCGATTTCGAAGGGCGACGCCGAACGGCGCTTTCACAGTACCGAAGCGTGATCGAAGCGGCGGGATTCGACGTCGAAGCCCACGTCGTCCGGGGAACCCCCCACCGCCGGATCAACGGCATCGCGGAAACGATCGTCGCCGACCTGATCGTCGTCGGCTCCCGTGGGAAGAGCCCACTCGATAACCGCGTAATCGGATCGACAGCGCGGAACCTGGCTCGAACGACGGTCGCACCGCTGCTGGTCAACCGCATCGAGCGAGGTGTGGACGAACCGGATCCAACCAGAGAGCATCTCTTCCGGCGCGTGTTGTACGCCACTGACTTCTCCGACAACGCCGAGCGAGCGTTCGAGGCCTTCTCGTATCTCCGTCACGCGACCCGAGAAGCGACACTCGTCCACGTGCAGTCCCCGAAGGACGCGGAGCCGAACGGCGAGTCACGAGCGGTGTTGCGCGACCGACTGCAGGAGCGGGCAGAGACGCTCGAGGGATGGGGTATCGATACGCGGATCGAGGTTACCAGCGGGGATCCCGCCGAGGAGATCCTCGAGGTGGAAGCCGAACACGACCCGACGACGACACTCATCGGTTCGCGGGGGCGAAGTAGACTCCGTCGGCTACTTCTCGGGAGCGTCTCCGAGCGAATCGTTGCGGACGCCGCCGGGAACGTGCTGCTGATCCCGCCGTCCCGCCACCAGTAGTCCATCGTGTTTAATATTGTGTTTATTATTCAAAACTATTAACTGGCTGTAGCCCGTATCGGGTGTGATGAGTTCCAGCGAAGAAACCGTGCCAGCAGAACCGATCCAGTTGACCGATCAAAGCGATTTCGATACCGCGGTATCGACGTACGACGTCGTACTCGTCGACTTCTACGCGGACTGGTGCGGCCCGTGCCAGATGATGGAGCCGACCATCGAAACGCTCGCGAGCGACACGGCCGCCGCGGTCGTGAAGGTCGACGTCGATCGCTTCCAGGGGCTCGCGTCCCAATACGGCGTTCAGGGGATCCCGACACTCCTCCTCTTTGCGGAGGGGGAACTGGTCGAGCGACTCGTGGGTGTCCAGGGCGCCGACCAGCTGTCGAGCACGATCGCGGAGTACACCAACTGAATGGGGGGATCGATCCGCATGAACGTGACCGTCGTCCCCGGAGCTGCAGGACAGTCGACGACACAAGCAGACCGTGTCGACCTCGACCCCTCTCTCCAGAGGGGTGACGAACGGGAGAGATCCGCGTGACGCCGCGAGAGCTCCGGGCGGACATTCCGGCGTTGCAGGAAGCGACGTATCTCAACTTCGGTGCCCACGGGCCGAGTCCACGATACGTCGTCGACGCCGCAGCGTCGTTTCTCGCCGACCACGAGTACGATGCGGCGACGAACGACCCGTACGACGTCGCGTTCGAGACGTACGAAAGGCTCCGAGAACGGATCGCGTCGTTCGTCGGTGCCGACGCCGAGGAGATCGCCCTGACCGAGAGCACGTCCGACGGCATCGCCCGCATCGCGAGCACGGTCGAGTTCGAGCCCGGCGACGTCGTCGTTCGGACCGATATCGAACATCCGGCGGGAGTCCTCCCGTGGCAGCGCCTCGAGCAGGACGGCGTCGAGGTTCGCGTCGTCGAGACGAACGGAGGGCGGGTCGATCCCGACGCCTTCGCCGACGCTGTTTCGGACGCGACGCTCGCCTGTTTCAGTGCGCTCACGTGGACGCACGGAACCGCGCTACCGGTTCGCGAACTCGCCGAAATCGCCGCCGATGCAGGAGCGTTCACGCTGGTCGACGCCGTCCAGTTGCCCGGACAGCGGCCGATGGACGTGACCGAGTGGGGCGTCGACGCCGTCGCCGCCGCGGGACACAAGTGGTTACTCGGCCCGTGGGGATCCGGATTCCTCTACGTGAACCGCGACAGCGCAGCCGAGTTGCGTCCGAGAGCCACCGGCTACCGAAGCGTCACCTCGCCCGCGTCGCTGGAGATCGAGTACAGAGCCGGCGCCATGCGGTTCGAGGTCGGCTCCACGTCGCCAGTACCTCACGTGGGACTGGTCGAGGCGATCGAGGCGATCGACGACGTCGGTGTGGAGACGATCGAAGGACGGATCGAGGCGCTCACCGACCGCCTGAAACGCGGGATCGACGACGAACGACTCCTGAGCCCCCGCGAGTTCGAATCCGGACTCGTCAGTGTCGCGGTCGACGACCCGGACGCCGCCGTCGACCGCCTCGCCGAACGAGGGGTCGTCGTCCGGTCACTGCCGGAACCGGAGGCGATCCGCGTCTCGGTTCACGGGGTTTCGACCGAGGCGGAGATCGACGCGGTCGTGAGCGGTCTGAACGAGGAGAGATGAGCCGAACGGCTCGCGTCTGGCTGGTCGAGCGGACGTACTCGGACGACGAACAGAACCTCATCGTCCTCACGTACGCCACGGAGGACGGGCAACGCGACTTTCGCAAGGAGCGGGCGTTGACGAGCTTCACCGGCGATCGGAGAGCGACGCCGGTCAGTCTCGAGGTCGAGACGACTAACCTCGGCACTGTCGAGGATCCGGACACCCGCGATCGGTACGCGGCGGAGGCGAAACGGATGGCGGAGGCGTACGATCGAGACGACACGTTATAGCGGTACGGTTCGAGAGACGAGTATGGGATTTCACACCTTCGACGCCGAGAAGGCGGCACGACTGGAGGACGCGGCGAAGCGCTACCGATATCTATCGAGGGAAGAGCTCCTCGAGGCGCTGGCCCCGAGCGAGGACGACTCCATCGCGGATCTCGGTAGCGGAACGGGCTTTTATACCGACGACGTCGCACCGCACGTTCGGACGGTGTACGCCGTCGACGTTCAGGCGACGATGCACGACGCCTATCGGGAGAAAGGCGTTCCGGAGAACGTTGAACTCGTCACGAGCGACATCGAGGAGCTCCCGTTCGAAACGGATCAGCTGGACGGCGCGTTCTCGACGATGACCTACCACGAGTTCGCCAGCCGTGACGCGATCGCGGAGCTCGAACGTGCGGTCCGGTCCGGTGGGCGGCTCGCCATCGTCGACTGGTCGGCGGACGGAAGCGGTGAGAGTGGCCCGCCGACGGACGAGCGGTACGCCGCCAGCGACGCGACCACAGCGCTCGAACGCGTGGGATTCGAGATCGTTTCCGAGCGGGTTCGACCCGAGACGTTCGTCGTCGTCGCCAGGTCTCCCTGAGCGACGGGGGCGTACTATCCGATCGTGAGTACGCGATCGACCGTCGTCACGACGTCCAGCAGATCAGACGTCGTCGAGACCGGACAGACCTCACTCCCGTCGCTGTTTCGCATCACGTTCCCGGAACGGGGGCAAGCGTCACGCCGTAGAACGCGACCACGGTCAGCGCGCCGATCGCCGCGACGAGAAGGAGCCAGTGAGTCGTCGTCTCACGAAACAGCGCGCCGGCGTCGTCGATCATGCTCGTGGTCGGTGGGAGCTCACTCGTGCGGAGGATACCCAGTTCCAGTCCGAAGAGGAACACCGACGCGGTCGCGGACATCATACAGAAGGGGCAGATCGCACCGATCGGCACCAGCTGCAAGTAGACGAAATACGCCGACGCGACGACGCCGGTTGCGGTGATCGGCGTCAGGATCTTGATGATCAGCGGGTGCCGGGTGTCGAACCACCAGACTGCGAGCAGTATCGTCGTGAGATAGTAGACGGCGCCCAGCGTCGCCAACGGCACGCCGAAGACGTAGGCCCACGAACTCGTAACGACCTCCAGGCTCCCGGATAGCTCAGCTCCTGCGGGGATCTGTGGGATCGCCCAGAAGTGGATCCCGCTCAGGAACGTGCTCACGACCCACCCGAACACGGCGATCGCCGTGAACGCGCCGAACAGCGTCGTGACGCGCGGTGAGTAGTTCCACTCCGAATCGAATTCGGTCACTGTCGAACTCTGCGTTGCCATACATCGAATTTGTTCGCCGCATAAGTATTAAAGTATTGTGCAATATCCACAATTATGGGAGCGGCCGAGGAGACGCTCCCACGGGCGGTCGACTCGCCGGTGTCGCCCCGAGGACGTCAGTTCGAAGAACGGAGGCGATCAGCCCGCGTGTTCGTTGACCCAGGTTCCGAGTTCGTCACCGCCGACGAAGCCGTCGGCCCGGCGGGCGACGATCTCGCCGTCGACGAAGAGCACGAACAGCGGAACGCTCCGGACGTCGAACCGCTCGACGAGTGGCGGGTCGTCGCGCGGATTCACGAGCCCCACGGCCACGTCGAGTTCCCGGGCGAGATTCCCCAGAACGGGCTCCATGCTCCGACAGATTCCACACCCCTCGGTGTAGAACTCGATCAGTGCGACGTTGGCGTCCGAGACGAACGCGTCCAGCGCCGACTCGTCGGCGAGTTGCGTCGGTTTATTAAGGTCGACGACGGATTCGTCCCCTGGACTCGCGCCATCGTTCTTGTTTGCCATACCCACTACTATGAACCGAACGCGTAATCAATCGTCGCCCGGAACGCCGGATTCGACCGTTGTACGCTGACTCCGCCAGACGCCCTGTGCGTACGCACCGACGAACATTCCCCCGATGGCGTAGAGGATCGGCCAGTTGCCGACCCCGAGGCTGGCGTAGGCCGCCCCGGGACAGATTCCGGAGAGACCCCAGCCGACACCGAATATCGAACCGCCGATCAGGACGTTGCGGTCGAACGACTTCAGTCGTCGGCGGTACGGCGTACCGGTCAGCGGTGCGCTTCCCCGAAGCCGTGGGAGGAGCCAGAAGGCGAGCCCGGCGACGATCGAGCCGCCGAACATCACGAACAGCAACCCGAAATCGCGAAACGTCAGGAAGTCGATGACGACCTCCGGACGGGCCATGTGACTGAAGCCGAGGCCGAAGCCGAAGACGAGCCCGCCGACAAGTACCAGCGGCATGAACAGCGGGTGGCGATCGGCGCTCATGGCGTCACCCCGAACAACGCGACGACGTTGGCGGTGACGATCGCGACGACGAGGAACGTCACGACGCCGACCAGCGACGTCCGGGAGACTGAGCCGACGCCGCAGATCCCGTGACCGGACGTACATCCCTTTCCGATCCGGGTCCCGACGCCGACGAGAACGCCACCGACGAACAGCCGCCACGGCTGAACCTCCGTGATCCAGGCACCGCCCTGATAGACGAGCGCGTAAACGGCTGCGCCGCCGACGATGCCGACCGTGAACACGATTCGCCAGTCGCGTGAGCCGCGGTACTGCTGAAAGCGCGACTTCGTCGAGACGTACGACAGCGTCGACTCCAGGAACGTGCTCGCGCCGGCTGCGATCCCGGTCCCGAAGTAGACGAGCGCCGTCGCGACGCCGACGAGGATCCCCCCGACGGCATACCGGTAAATCCCGTTAGGGAACAGCGTCTCGACAGTTCCGAAGCCGAGGAACTCTGCGATCATCTGAACTCACCCGTGTCGTCGTTCATCGAATCCCCGTCGTTAGTCACTCGTGAGTGCATCCTGGCTCGCAGCGCAGTTGTTCGGGCCGAGTTCGAGCGTGAACGCCTCCTCGTCGTCGATCTCGTTTCGGCCGAGGTTCGTCGCGATGATCTCCTCGTAGTTGGCCGGGCGAGGCGGCATGTCCGAAAGCACCAGCTCGACGAACGCGTCTTCGTCCATCGAGAGCGCGTCCATCCGATCCTTCAGCTCGCCGATGGGGGCCGTGTACGTGCCGTCGCCGGCCGGTTCCGCAGCGTCGCTGAAGTGTGCGCCACCGACGAGCGTGTCGTCGTCAAGTGCGAGAACGCGGTTCTTCAGGGAGTCATACAGCGTCCGTGCAGCGTCCGGGGCGCCGTCGTCGCCCTCCTCGAGATCGGGGCGAGCGACGCTCTCGACGAACAGTCCGTCGCCGGTCGCCAGCAGGCTGTCGTCGACGAGATAGGAGGTCATCCCCGTCGTGTGCCCCGGCGTAAACACCGTCTCGATCGTCACGTCACCGACCTCGAAGCGGTCCCCGTCGGCCGTCAGCGTCACCTCGTCGGTGTAGGTGACCCCACGGTCGGCCGCAGCCTCGGGGAGTACGGCCTCGACGCCCTCGGCGGCGAGCTCACGGAGTCCCGAAACGTGATCCGCGTGGACGTGGGTGTCGAAGGCGTATTTCAGCTCGACGCCCAGCTCCGCGGCGTCATCGAGATACCGGTCCGTGAACGCTCGCAGCGGATCGATCACCGCTGCCGCACCGTCGTCGTAGACGAAATAGCCGAGACAGCCGCTAGATGGACGTTGGTACTGCAGGAGCGTTCCGGCACCGTCGTAGCCGGTGATCTCGTGGGCCTCGTAGATCGACGCCCAACCGTTCATCCCGTCCTCGAGGTGGTCGACGTCGTAGCCGCGGTCCGCGAGCGCGCCCGCGACGAACTCGCTCGCGCCGCCCTTCGCACAGAGGACGGTCACGTGTTCGTCGCTCGGGATCGACGAGAGCACGTCGTCGTCGATCTCCTCGTCGAGGAACTCGAAGTACGGGACGTTGATACTCTCGACGTTCTCGCCGTCGATCCGCCACTCCTCGTAGTTGCTTGCCATGCGTGCGTCGAGGATCTTCACGTCCTCGCCGCGGTCGATGCGCTGCTTGAGCGCTTCGGGGCTGATCGACTCGACCGATGCGTCGGGGGTCGGGAAATCCATCGCTTCAGGATCCATGTACATCCTCTCGTATCCACTAAACCGACTTAAGAGTTTGCATAGTAATTCTAATTTTATACAATACAATATTCGGACACAGGCGATTTATCGAGTATAAAATGGCACGTAGACCGTTACGGATCATGAACGCGATCCTAAATAATGCAGTTGTTCAAGAGAACCCCAATCATCGACACACTTATGACGAAGTATCCAGTATTGTGCGATAGCCCCAACACAGGGGAAATCAACTATGAGCACGGAAACAACCGAAACGCTCGACGTGAAGGGACAGAACTGCCCGATGCCGGTCATCAAAACCAAAGGTGCGTTCGACGAACTCGCCGACGGCGAGACGCTGGAGGTCGTCGCGACCGACGCCGGGAGTGTGAGCGACATCGCAGGGTGGGCAGATTCGACGGACGGCGCCGAACTACTCGATCAAACGGAGGCGAGCGAGGACGGCGAAACCGTCTACAAACACTACATCCGAAAGGCGGAGTAAAGATGAGTACGGATACACCAGCGAATTCGGAGTCCGCCCTCTCCCCAGAAGAAGTCGCCGAGCTACGGTCGCGCGTCGACGAACTCGAAACCGAACTGTCGACGCTCCGGACCGAGATGGACGACGACTCCAAGAAGATGGTGATCATCGCAACGAAGGGAACGCTCGACATGGCGTACCCCCCGCTCATCCTGGCGAGCACGGCCGCCGCGTTCGGCTACGACGTCACCGTCTTCCACACGTTCTGGGGACTCGAGATCCTCCACGAGGAGAACTCGAAGGACCTCAAGCTGAGTTCCGTCGGCAATCCGAACCTCCCCGTTCCGAACGCGATCGCTGCACTACCCGGAATGGATCGGATGACGACCCGAATGATGCGCGGCAAGATCGAGGACAACGACGTCGCCTCCGTCGAGGAGCTGGTTCGGACGTCGCTCGACAGCGGAGTGGATCTCCAGGCGTGTCAGATGACGATCGATCTGCTGGGATACGACGAGGACGACTTCTACGAGGGCGTGACGACCGGCGTCGGCGCCGCCTCGGCGTTTCAGGAGATGGTCGACGCCGACATCCAGCTACTCGTTTGAGAGCCTGCGGCCGACAGTTATATTCTTCCACGTCGAAGCGTCGGTGTGGACGTCACGATATCCGGAATCGAACTTTCGATCGACGAAACGTCGATCGCGGCACCGGCGTCGGCGATTCGCCGCCAAGTTGCCGAGTACAAGCGCGGTGAGCGCCGCGAGTTCGACCTCGAGGTGACGATCCCGGAGACGCTCACCGGCGCAGTGATGGCGGCGATGGTGGAGATCCCGTTCGGCGAGACCAGAACGTACGGCCAGATCGCCGAGGCGGTCGCGAGCAGCCCGGTCGCGGTCGGGCAGGCCTGTGGCCGAAACCCGGTTCCGATCGTCGTCCCGTGCCACCGCGTCGTCGGCGCCGACTCGATCGGCGGTTTCTCCGCCGCCGGCGATCGAGGCGTGGAGCTGAAGCGGGCGCTGCTCGAACACGAGCGGGCGGTTCGAGGAACCGGACAGGCGCGTCTCGACGATTTCGAGTGAGAACGCCGTTTCGAAGGGCTTAACCGAACGGGTAGAGAAATTCCGGCAACTCGCTGGACGACGGGCACCAGCGGGCGCCTGTCGACGCAGGTCGGGATGTGACCCCCACGGTACGGAGCCACGGGGGTTGAACCACGCAACGCCCGTGGTGAAACAATGGCACGAAGCTTCTATTCGCACATTCGCGAGGCGTGGAAAACGCCGAAGGAAGGAAAGCTCGCGGAACTGCAGTGGCAGCGCCAGCAGGAGTGGCGCAAGCAGGGAGCGATCGAACGCATCGAACGACCGACCCGTCTCGATAAGGCGCGCTCGCTCGGCTACAAGGCGAAGCAGGGCGTCGTCGTCGCTCGCGCCTCCGTTCGGAAGGGTAGCGCTCGAAAACAGCGCTTCAAGGCCGGCCGGCGGTCAAAGCGTCAGGGTGTCAACAAGATCACCCGCCGGACGAACCTCCAGCGCATCGCGGAGGAACGCGCGAGCCGGAAATACCGCAATCTGCGCGTGCTCAACAGCTACTGGGTCGGTGAGGACGGCTCCCAGAAGTGGTTCGAGGTGATCCTCCTGGATCCCGAACACGGCGCGATCAAGAACGACGACGATCTGAACTGGATCTGCGACGACGGCCAGCGCGGCCGTGCCCACCGCGGACGAACGTCCGCCGGACAGCGCAGTCGCGGCCAGCAAAAGCGCGGGAAGGGAACCGAAAAGACCCGTCCGAGCGTCAATAGCAACCGGCGGCGCGGGAAGTAGGACCGACGCGGATTTTTCGGGGAAAACATAATCTACTAGAGGGTGGGTTCCGTCGTACCGAGCGATGGGTGGGCAATCGACGGTCGTGCTCGCCGAAGACGATCCCGGCCTCCAGGACCTCGTTCGGTTTACTCTCGAGTCCGACGGTCACGCCGTCGAAGCGTACGGAACCGGTGACGACTGCTGGGAGCGACTCACCGACGGGGAACGCCCCGACGTCGTCGTCCTCGACATCACGCTCCCCGGGATGGACGGGATGGACATCCTCGAGCGGCTTCGCCGAGACGACGAACTCGCCGAGATACCCGTGGTGTTTCTCTCCGCACGCGAGAAGGACGACGACGCAGTCGCCGACTTCGCTGCCGAAGCGGACGATTACGTCACGAAACCGTTCAGCCCGAGCGAGCTACGAACTCGCATCGATCGGCTGCTGTAGTCGCTCGAGCGCGACTCAGCTCGGAAACGGCCGTCCCCGTCGTGTTCTCCACAGTATATTATCAACAGCAGAGAGCGAATCAGAGATACCGGTACCTGAAGCGACCACGTCAGAAAATATCCGAGGTTCGACGTGACACTTCGAGTGAGGTTTTATGGTTCATCGTGTCCTCCGTAAGGAGTATGGCAACCGATAGAGACGAAAGTGCGCTCGTCTCGTTTTACACCGAGCGCATCACCGAACCGTCGACGACGGACGAAGTGTACGGATACTGGCTGTTCGCACTCGGCATGATCGCCAGCGTGATCGGCGTCGCACTGTTTCTGTACAGTTCGACGCTCGTCACCGAACGGCCGAGCGTGCTG
>SKTU01000105.1 GCA_007122455.1 Haloarculaceae archaeon
AGCCGAACGCGAGGGGCCAACGGACGGGCCCGGTGAATTGAGTATTGAGTTCGAACTCGAATGGAACGAGAACGGCAATGAGGGGGATGGCGGGAGCGGCCAGTTAGAAATTGAGTGATCAATTCGCACGTGTAATGAGCAGGTATTTCAGTCCAAACAGATCAAAATGAACTCCTTGCGAATCGTTCTATGACACTCTCCCTATACTCTTGACGTCCGGCTTACACATCGACCTGTGGGGAACGGAAGGGGCGCTAATCCCCGCCGTATGGACACAGATGGGTCAGAACTGGTAGCGTCTCGCGTTATCGTCGTTTTGCTCCGGTTGAGAGAATCCCATCTGTTCGTTGTAAGTATCCATCGTTACGCCCATTAGATATTCGTCGTACGTCACGTCGTAGCCGCTCCGGAGGTGAAAGTCGAGGTTCCCGGTCTCGACGGCCGACTGAAAGAGGTAGTGGACCGCTCGCCGGATCAGCTCGTCGGGATCGTCGGGTTCGTACGCGCTGGTGAGCATGGCCAGCTCGTTTCGCGTCTCCCGGTCGAGCGCGACCGGATGCTTTTCCCCGAGTTCGGTGTAGGCGGTCTCGATATCCGACGAGAGCTCCTCGAGTGACATGGTCGACAGTTAGACGGCCCGGGGAAGTCGTTTTCGCTCCGGGACTCACTCGCCGTTCGGGTCGTTCGCCTCGACGTCCGTCTCGTCGACGAATTCCGCTTCGCCTCCGACGACCTCCGCGGGCTCTTCCTCCTCGAAGAGATCGCTGTAGACGACGAGAAAGAGGACCGCGACGAAGAGGAGTCCGGTCGCCGCGAGCCCTGTCGCACCGAAGGAGGCGAAAACGACGACGATGCCCGGCAGGAACACGGCGACTGTCAGGGCGATCAGGAACGCCTTGCCCGCTGGCTTCATACGTCCCGGTTCGACTCCGTGCGCTTACGTCTTCTCACTCGCAGTCGTCGACCACTACCCCTATGTCACCGCGGCCGAACGACCGTACGATGACCGAGGCTGTCGAGCTTCCCGACGACCTCCAGGCGGTACGTGAGGCACTCGTCGAGTGGTACGAGGCCGACCACCGGGAGTACCTGTGGCGAGCAACGACCGATCCGTACCCGATTCTCGTCTCCGAGGTGATGAGCCAGCAGACCCAGCTCGATCGCGTTCTCGAGGCGTGGGAGGCGTTTCTCGAACGGTGGCCCACGGTCGAGGCACTGGCCGCCGCCGACCGTGCGGACGTCGTCGGATTCTGGAGCGATCACTCGCTCGGCTACAACAACCGGGCGAAATACCTCCACGAGGCGGCGCGGGAGGTCCTCGAGGAACACGACGGCGAGTTTCCGGAAACCCCTGGGGCGTTAGTGGAGTTGATGGGTGTCGGCCCGTACACGGCCAACGCCGTCGCCTCCTTCGCGTTCAACAACGGTAACGCGGTCGTCGACACGAACGTCAAGCGAGTGCTCTATCGGGCGTTCGCCGTCGAGGACGACGACGCCGCATTCGAGCGGGTCGCGAACGAACTGCTTCCCGACGACCGATCCCGCGTCTGGAACAACGCGATCATGGAACTCGGGGGGGTGGCGTGCGGGAAACGGCCCCGCTGTGAGGAGGCGGGTTGTCCGTGGCGACGGTGGTGTGACGCCTACGCGACCGGCGACTTCACGGCCCCCGACGTCCCAACCCAGCCGGCGTTCGAGGGGTCGAGGCGCCAGATGCGCGGGCGCGTCGTCGCGGTGCTGGGGGAGTTCGAATCGCTCCCGATCGACGAGCTCGGTCCCCGCGTCCGGGTCGACTACAGCCCGGACGGCGAGTACGGCCGCGAGTGGCTCCGTGGACTGCTCTCGGATCTCGAGGGCGACGGGCTCGTTCGCGTCGTCGATCGTGACGGTGAGCCGACCGCCAGCCTCCGCCGGTAGCTCCGACGCTCCGGGACGGGAGACCGCCCTTTTCGGACCACACTCCCTTTGGTGGTAGACGACGAATTCGCCGGTATGAACGACGTACGCGTCGCAGCCGTGGTCGGGAGTCTCCGTGACGGGAGCTACACGCGCGCCGCCTGCAAACACGCGTTGTCGGCCGCCGCGGAGTTCGATGGCGTCGAAACTGATCTCGTCGATCTCCGATCGTTCGATCTTCCGGTGTACGATGCCGACGACGACGAGGCCGGTGACGCCACGGTGCTCACCGAGCGCGTCCGCGCGGCCGACTCGGTGATCCTCGGAACGCCCGTCTACCACGGCTCGTACTCCTCGGTGCTGAAGAACGCGCTCGATTACTGCGGCTTCGACGAGTTCGAAGAGACGACCGTCGGATTGCTCTGCGTCGCCGGCGGTTCCTTTCCGACGACGACGCTGGATCATCTCCGCTCGGTCTGCCGGGCGTTGAACGCGTGGGTCGTCCCGCATCAGGTCGCCGTCCCGAACGCGTACAAGCGATTCGACGACGGTGCGGTGATCGATCGGGACGTCGCCGAGCGGATCGGAACGCTTGGCTATCGAATGGTCGAGTACGCGACGATCGAACCGGATCCACGGACGATCGAGAGTACACAGAACGTCGGCGCGGACGATTGAACACCCTCACGAGCCGGCTGGCAACTGGGGTCCTGAGAGCGCTCGTCACCGCACCGGAACCGTCATGGCGACCGCCTCCCGAGACGTATCTGTGACGCAGTGGGTCGAAAACCCCGACGGGGGGCGCGACCGCGGTCCCCGCGGGCTGGTTCGAGCGTGGGTCGAGGTGCTCGTTCGGCCGCGGCGGTTCTTCGAGAACGGAATCGCGCCAGCGGACCAAGCACCGGGACTGGTGTTCGCCGTCGCCGTCACGTTCAGTTACGTCGGCGGTCGACTCGTCCTCGATCCCGGATCGTTCCCCGTCTTCGGCGATAGCGTCGTCGTCTCGGCTCTGCTCGTCGTCGGCGTCGCCTGTCTGCTCGTCGCGCCGCTCGCGCTACATCTCACAGCCGCGCTCGGGACGCTCGCACTGATCCCGTTGGTTCGAGATCGCGCGGGGATCAGCGAGACGGTGCAGGCGATCGCCTACGCGACCGCCCCGTGCGTCTTCGCCGCGATTCCGATCCCGGAGATACGCGTCGTCGCGGCCGCCTACGGAGCCGTCCTCCTCGCGATCGGCTTCGCCGTGGTCCACGATACCACGCCGATCCGTGCCGCGCTGGCAGCGCTCCTCCCTGCGACGCTCGTCTTCGGCTTCGCGTTCGGCGGGTTTTCGGCATTCGAGGCCCTTTTTGGGATCGAGTTGGTCACTGACTCCCGAACCGCATAGATTCCGACAACCGTTTTAAGCCCGGACTGTTGGGTTGTAGTAATGGATACCTGTATCATTTGCGGCACGTCCACTGATGGACCCATCTGCGATATCCACCAGGAGGACGTCGTCTTCGAGTTCGAAGGTGACCACGCGTCCCAGCTGACGTCCGGACGATACTACCACGGTACCGTCGACGGCTACGCGGACTTCGGCGTCTTCGTCAACATCGGCGCCGTCACCGGGCTGCTCCACCGGAGTAAGCTCGACCGCCGCCTCGAGAGCCTCGATTGGGACGTCGGTGACGACATCTTCGTCCAGGTCGAGAGCGTTCGCGACAACGGCGACATCGATCTGGGATGGTCGATCCGACAGGCCGAGTCGGAGTTCCGCGGCGTACTGGTCGACTCCCCCGACGGAGATTACCTCGTCGACGAGGAAACCGGTGCGGAGGAACCCGAGTCCAAGCCCGAAGCGGAGCCCGAATCCGAGCCCGAAGCGGAACCCGAACCCGAAGCGGAACCCGAGCCCGAAGCGGAACCCGAAGCCGAGACGTCCGAGGGGCCGACCCCAGAACCGTCCCCGAACGACGGTGTCGCTGACGATGCCGACGACGGGGGCGACGAGGTCGACGATGCCGACGAGACGGACGACGGGTTCGATCGATCGCCCGTCGAATCGCTCCGCGATCGCGTCGGCGATCGCGTCCAGCTGGAAGGAGAGGTCGTCAGCGTTCGACAGACCTCCGGCCCAACGGTGTTCGAGCTTCGCGACGAGACGGGCGTCGTCGACTGCGCCGCATTCGTCGAGGCCGGCGTTCGCGCCTACCCCGAAATCGAGGCCGACGACGTCGTCCGACTCGACGGCGAAGTCCGACTCCGACGCGACGAGATCCAGGTCGAGACGGAGTCCCTCGTCAGCTTGACCGACGACGCTCGCGATGCGGTGCTCGAGCGAATGGACGCCGCGTTGACTGCGGAAGCCGAGCCCTCGGACGCCACCCCGCTCGCTGAGGATCCCGCGATCGAGGCGATCGACGAACGGGTCGACGAGGTCGCGACGACGATTCGACGGGCGGTTCTCGAGTCCCGGCCGATCGTCGTCCGCCACGACGCGACGACGGACGGGTACACGGCCGGCGCCGCGATCGAGCGGGCCGTACTGCCGCTGATCGAGGACACCCACGCGACCGCCGACGCCGTCTACCACTACTTCGATCGCCGCCCGCTGGAGGACGGCGTCTACGACATGAACGACGCCACTAAGGACGTCACGCGGATGCTCGGTGACCAGGAGCGTCACGGCGAGAAACTCCCGCTGTTCGTCTTTACGGCAGCGGGATCGACGGCCGCGTCGGTCGACGGGCTGGAGTTCCTTGAGATCTACGACGTGCCCAAAGTCGTCATCGACGGGCAGGGGACCGATTCGGGGATCGAGGCGCTGGTCGACACGCTCGCAGTCGCGCCGGATCGGACGGCGACGACCGTCGCTTCGACCATCGCCGCCGCGATCAACGACGACGTTCGCGACGACCTCCGAGCGCTCCCGGCGGTGAGTTACTGGGCGAACGTGCCCGAAGCGTACGCCGACCTCGCGTCGGAGGCGGGCGTCGACGCCGACGACGCCCGGAAGCTCCGCGAAGCGATCGCCCTGAAAGCTCACTACCAGTCCTACGAGGACAAGCGCGAGCTGATCGTCGATCTCCTCTTCGAAGGTCGAACCGGACTCGCCGAACAGGTGTCCGAGCAGTTCCGTCGAAAGATGGATGCGGAGCTCGAAACCGCCACGGCGAACCTCGAGGAGCGCGATGTCAGCGGCGTCTCGGTCACGATCCTCGACACGGACGCCTTCGTCCACCGGTTCGACTTCCCGCCGGCACGACTGCTCCTCGACGAACTCTCCCGCCAGCTCGAGACGGACGCCGTCGTCGGCGTCGGCACGGACGAACTCCACGTTCGAACCGACCACGAACTGGATCTCGACGCGCTCGTCGCCGTGCTTCGGGAGGAGGTGCCGAACGCCGGCGTAACGGATCCCGGTGCTCGACAGCCGAAGATCGAGTTCCTCGCGGGCGAGCGGGAGGCGGTCCTCGACGCCATCGTCGACGCCGTGGCCGAAAGCGTCGTCGCGGCGACTCCCTGAACCTGCGCCGGCGAGATCTCGTGACCGTCGTCGATAACCGCTAGCCACTTACCTCCGGATACCGTTGCATCGATCGATGAGCACCGGCTCCGACGATCCAGCCGCGTCCGAAGCGTTCCGTCGTGCCTGCGAAGCGCTCGTCGACGGGATCATCGACGGCGAGATCGATCGGGAGAACCTCGAATCGGCGAAGCTGAAGGCGTGCAGCGAGCACTCCGCACCCAAGGTACCGAAGAATACGGAACTTCTGGACCACGCGGGGGAGCGCCGCGACGCCGTCGAGCCCGTTCTCCGGCGCAAGCCGGTTCGGACGGCCTCCGGCGTCTCTCCGGTGGCGATCATGACGTCGCCACACACCTGCCCACACGGGAAGTGTCTCTACTGTCCCGGCGGTCCGGCGTCGGAGTTCTCCTCCTCGCAGTCCTACACCGGCCACGAACCGGCGGCGGCCCGCGGCGTACAGAACGACTACGACCCGTACGGACAGGTGACGCTGCGGCTCCACCAGCTCCGGGAGATCGGCCACCCCGTCGACAAGGTCGAGTTGATCCTGATGGGGGGGACGATGACGGCGAGAAGCCACGACTATCAGGAGTGGTTCGTCAAGCGGGCGCTCGAGGCGTTGAACGATTACGACGTCGACGAGCCGCCGGAGCCGAGCGAGAAACAGTCGTTCAAGCCGGATCCGGACGACTACGAGTTCCGGTATCTGGAGGACGTCATCGCCGACAACGAACGTGGCGACGTCAGAAACATCGGCACGACGTTCGAGACCAAGCCCGACTGGTGTGATCCCGAGCAGATCGACCGGATGCTCCGGCTCGGCGGAACGAAGGTCGAAGTCGGCGTCCAGACGACGTATGAGCGAATCAACCGGGAGATGCACCGTGGCCACGGCGTCCAGGCGTCCCTCGACGCGAACCGACGACTCCGCAACGCCGCGTTCAAGGTCGGCTTCCACATGATGCCGGGGCAGCCGGGGATGTCCCGAGAGATGTGTCTGCAGGACTTCCGAGAGATATTCTCGAACCCGGAGTGGCGGCCCGATTACTTGAAGATCTATCCGACGCTGGTCGTTCGGGACACGATCACCTACGACATGTGGCGCCGCGAGGAGTACGAGCCGCTGACGAACGAGGAAGCGGCGGAGCTAGTCGCGGAGATCAAATCGGAGATCCCGCGGTACACGCGGCTACAGCGCGTCCAGCGGGACATCCCCGCGGATTTCATCGACGCGGGCGTCTGGAAGTCGAACCTCCGGCAGCTGGCTCGCCAGCGGATGGCGGAGCACGGTTGGGAGTGCGAGTGCATCCGCTGTCGCGAGGTCGGGATGAACGACGAGGAGCCCGAAAACGTCGAACTGGACGTGCTGACGTACGAAGCCGCCGGCGGAACCGAGCATTTCATCTCCTTCGAGGATTTCGAGAAGGATCTCCTCGTCGGCTTCTGTCGGCTCCGATTCCCGGGTACCGCGTCGGGGCCGTCCGCGACCGCGGACGATCCTGTTCGACAGGAGCTCGATGACGCCGCTTTGGTCCGGGAGCTACACGTCTACGGGAACGAGGTCGGCGTCGGAGAGGTGAGCGCTGACGGCCATCAACACGAGGGGTACGGTCGGCGACTCCTCGAGGAAGCCGAGCGGATGGCCGCCGACGCTGGCTACGGGAAGCTGTCGGTCATCTCGGGGATCGGCGTTCGGCAGTATTATCGCGAGAAGCTCGATTACTATCAGGACGGGCCGTACGTCTCGAAACGATTCTGAGTTCGGGAGGTCAGAACTCGGGCGGCTGGATCCACTCCGGTTCGGCGTTCCCGCAACTGTGTTTGTGTATCTGCCTCGAATTCCGGTCGCGTTCCTCGGGCGCGTCGATCGTCTCCGGTTCCACCCTCTCGGTTACGTGGTAGATCGAGAGACGCGTCAGCTCTGCGCCGTCGTCGGTCTCCCACGTTTCGCAGAGATGCTCAGAGAAGAGTCTGGGTACGTCGCCGTCCTCGCCGCCGGCTCTGACGCTCCCCATGTAGAACCGCTCCCGGTACGTGCCGAACTGTTTCTGCAGCTGGCCGTCGTACGGGCGTTCGTACGTGAGTGGGCGATCGTTGTAGGCGTCCACCAGCTCGCCGTCGGTCGTCTCAGCGGCGATGACGTAGTACTGGTCGATGTCGCGGGGGTTCGGGGCGAAGATCCCCCACTCCGGCTGTCCGATCCCGATGCTGTAGGCGACGCGTTCGACCTCGTACTCGTGTCGCTCCTCCGAGTCGACGACGCCGACAGCTCCCAGAAGCGAGAGCGCCGCGACGAACACGATCGTGATGAGGACGACGGCTATCGCGAACTCGTAGACGAACGTGCGCGCCCGGACGTGCGAATCGGCGGTGAACACCGGTCCCGGGGCCACGTCCCCGATCGGGCGGAGCGTCGACCGGATCTTCGAGAGGGGCGACTCGATGCCGAGGCGGGAGCGTACCGCGTCCAGATCGTTCCAGAACGACGCCTGCAGAAAGAGCAGCAGTCCCGTAATCGAGACGTACGGGAACGCCCCGATCCGGACTGTCAGCGCGAACGAGGCGTGACCGGCAATGAAGAGCCCGACCAGGGCCGTTCGCTTTCGCCCCGACAGCAAAAAGAGTAGCGGGGATGCGAGCATCATGTAGAACCAGAGCCGACCGCCGTACTGCAAAAGCGTCGGGACGTTGCGGAGCAGATCGCCGAACAGGAACGTCATGTGATCGAGGCCGAACACGAACACGGCGGCCTCGCCGGTCGCCCACGCGTCGGAGTGTGTTTTGTGGATCCCGTTCCGGAAGTAGACGTAGACGACCTGCAGCAGTATCGGGACGGTCGCGACGTGTACGATACTCCCTCTCGGTGTTCTATCCGCCTGAATCGCGTCTATCGAGAACCGCTCGCCGAGCGGGAGGAAGATCCCCCAGAAGAACAGCAGTCGAAAGAGGAGATCGGCGTAACTCAGCACGAACGGGTTGTGGTAATCCAGCGAGACGACGAAGAGAAACGAGAGGATCGTCGCGACCGTCGTCCGGTAGCCGACGATCAACTGGACGGCGATCAGTCCCTGGAGAACGTACAGTGCCAGGATGGCGTTCGGATCGGACGTGAAGAAGTAAAACGAAAACGCCGTCGACCACAGCTGCTCCTGGGCGAGCCACTGCGGGACGACGCCGTCGTCGGTGTAGAACAGCTGGAAGTTTCGAGCTCTGAGCAGCAGATCGGCGACGACGAGTGATCCGAGCGCAATGCGGAAGGCGGCTAACGCTCTCGTATCGATTCGTGCACATTCTCGGAGATACACCCAGATAGTCGACGGAAGCGCCGAGAGGGAGGGGCCCGCGACGGATCTCATCGTATAACCGACTGGCGGCTGTCCCGTATATCCCTTCGGGTCAGCACGCTCCCGATTCGCTCTCGAGGAACTCCACGCCCGTGAATTCGAACCTGGCACCGCCGCTCGAGCCGTCGACGATCACGACGTCCCAGCCGTGGGCGGTCGCGATGTTCTCGACGATCGAGAGCCCGTAGCCGGTGCCGTCCCGGTTCGTCGTGTAGCCGTATTCGAAGACGTCCTCGATGCGGTTCGTCGGGATTCCGGGGCCGTCGTCCTCGACGTAGAACCCCGATCGGTCCTCCAGCGTACCGAACCTGACCGTCACGTCGTCGCCGCCGTGTTCGACGGCGTTCCGGAAGAGGTTGCCGAGGAGATCCCTGAACCGGTTCTCATCTGCCCGGATGTCGCCGGGGTCGGCATCGACGACGAGCTTCGATTCGCCGGTCGCCGCCTCGCTCCAGGCACTCCGAACGCACTGTTCGAGAACGACCGGGTCGGTTTCCCCGATCGTCTCTCCCTCCCGAGAGAGCGTCAGCAGGTCCTCGGTGAGTTCGTCGATCCGCTCCAGCGCATTCGAAACCTCCTGTAGCTCGGGAGAGTCGGCGTCTTCCCGTGCGATTTCGGTGTATCCGCGTGCGATCGATAGCGGGTTCTTAATGTCGTGGGAGACGACGCCTGCGAACTCGTCGAGGCGCTCCTTCTGTTCGCGGAGCGCGTTCTCCCGGGCGCGTCGCTCCGTCACGTCGCGGACGATTCCGGTGAAGAACCGCTCGCCGTCGTGGGTGTGCTCCCGGAGGCTGATGAGCGTCGACACCTCGTGACCGTTCTTGTGTAGTGCCGGGAGCTCGATCCCGTTCCAGTCGATGTTTCGCTCCCCCGTCTCGATGTATCTCCGGAGCGCTGACGCGTGTGTGGCCCGGAGACGCTCGGGGATGATCTCCATCTTCGAACTCCCGACGAGCTCGTCCGACTCGTAACCGAGAATTTCCTCTATCGCCGGGTTCGCGTAGACGATGCGGCTCTCTGTGTCAATCGTGAGTAGCCCCTCGGAGGCGTTTTCCACGAGCGCACGGTAGAACTCCCCGGACTCTGTCGGGGAATCTTCCGTCCCCGACCCTCTAGGGTCGTCGGGCATCGTTCGGTAGAGTCGGTCCGGATTTATAACGTATACCGTTTCGTTCGCTCGCGGTTCCCACCGGCCAAATGACTGATTCTGACTCCGGGAGTACTGTGAGGTTGCAACTCGCGTCCGGACACCGAGCAGGTTTATATCGTCCAGTCCAACGCGAACCTATGAGCAACGACGAAGCGTTCCCGCTCCCGGATGACCTCCCGGAGCCAGAGGACGACGGCGGTGCTGACCACCTTCCCGGAGAGAGTGTGCCGTCGATCTCACTGTCGGCGACCGACGGATCGTCGGTGGATCTCTCCTCGCTTTCCGGACGGACCGTCGTCTACTGCTACCCGAAGACGGGACGGCCGGATCGGGACGTCATCCCCGACGGCTGGGAGGAGATCCCCGGTGCACGGGGGTGTACGCCCGAGACGCGGGGCTTTCGCGATCAGTACGACTCGCTTTTGAACAGCGGCATCGACGAGGTGTACGGGCTCTCTGTGCAGTCGACCGCGTACCAGCGGGAGTTCCGCGACCGACTGGAGCTTCCGTTCGAAATCCTGAGCGACTCCTCGATGGCGCTGACGAACCGTCTCGAGTTGCCGACGTTCGAGGCCGGCGGCGAACGGCTTCTCAAGCGATTGACGCTCGTACTCCTCGACGGTCGAATCGAGCACGTCTTCTACCCGATCTTTCCGCCGGACGAGCACGCCGACGAACTGCTCGCGTGGGCGAGAGCGCACGCCGACGAGTGATCGCTCGGGACGGATCCGGCCGATCGACTCCGCCGGCTACTCCTCGATCGTGATTTCGCCGTTCGCCTGCACCGTCACGGCGACGCCCTCGATCTCGATGTAGACGTGTCCCGACGCGTGCCGCGGGTCGTCGTCGTCGCGAACCCTGAACAGTCGATCGAACGCGTCCGGATCGACGTACGTCGAAAAGTCGTTGATCACCTCGGCGGGAGTCACGTCCTCGATTTCAGCCAGCGCTTGCGCGATGGTGACGGAGAGCCCACCGTTCGTCACGTCGTGGGTCGTTCGATAGATCCCATCTCCCACCTCTTCGATCGGAACCCGAGACATTGGCGTGTTCCCGATTGAGCTAGCTCAGTGATGAGTTTTGTGATGAAAAATAAAGCGCGGAAAATATTTGGGAAACGTCCGGGACGATGCTCCGGTAGTTTCCTCGCGCGAGCGACCTCGGGGCGGACGGCGGTATCGTCCGAGCGACGAGGGAAATGATCGCGGCTTGTCCCCGTTCACGAACTGCGATACTCCCACGCGATGGGTACCTCTCGAGTCTCTATTCCGATACCTGACGTGGGTAGTTCACAACGGGTTTGCTCGAGTTCGAAATAGACGCTGAGCTGGTTTGGGATACCGCCATTTGAACCGCCTTCAGGGGTACGAAGCGTTGTTTTGTAAGGCTGCCAGACATACGCACCGGCATGGATATCGACCGCGTGTCAGCGATGGAGGTTGGGCTCACTGTCGGAGACTCGATAGAGCGCCTCGAAGCGACAGCGACAGGATTCGGTTTCGTGGAGTTCGGCCTGGCGGAAGCGGCTGACGTTCCCGAACGAATCGACGACGCGCGATTGCAGGCGGCCTGTGACGAACTGGGCCTTGCGCTCGACATCCATTTACCGTTCAAACAGGACGTCGCGACGCCCGTTTCCGAGATCAACGACGCGATCGTGGAGTACCAGCGCCAGTTGCTCTCGTGGGCCGGTAGCGTCGGTGCCCGGAAGGCGGTGCTCCACGGAACCGTTCGCAATCCGAGCGACGTCTCGCTTCGCCCGACGTTCGCGTCCCAACTCGCCGACATCGTCGAGGCTGGGCGGGATGAAGACGTCGAAGTCGTCGTGGAAAACGTCGGACACCAGAAGCTCGGGCTCCCGCTGTCCGTTCTTGGAGACATCGCAACGGAAGTGGATGCACCGATCTGTTTCGACATCGGGCACGCGTATATGGAGGACGGAAACGAGGGGATCGAACGATTTCTGCGGAAGTACGGCGAACTCGTCTCGCATCTTCACGTCCACGACGCGCGGAAGCGAGGCGATACGCACCTCCCCGTCGGAGCTGGCGAAATTGACTACGAACTGCTTTCGACACAGCTCGGTTCGTTCGACGGAACGGTGGCGGTTGAAGTCTTCACCGACGATGTTGATCTGTTAACGGATACTGCCCGTCGCGTCGCTACGACGTTCGAGACGGATAGCGATTATTGAGTCCGGCCACGTGGTCGACCTCGGCAGTCGCACTCGTCGAGGTCGAATACTGAATGTGCGCTCCGGATTCAGCACACCCTCGAGAACGCGTCAATGATTACGGGATTCAGCAAACCTCGACGTCGAGATTCGGGCTCTCAATCGGGAATCAGCCGATCAGTAGTTGTATTCACGGATCGCAGAAACGTCTGCCAGTTACAGCGGACGTCTGAAACGTCGTAGAAGCCAGAAGGTGAGCATCTTCCCGGAGCGGTCGTCAGAATCCGCCGTGGAACGTTAATCGTCAACCGCCGGTGCGGACCCGGTGTCCGGAGATGCTTCGGACTCGAACAGATAGAGGAAGACGACACCAGCGATGATCATCAACCCGGCAGCAAGCCAGAATCCGCCGAAGAACGAGACGTAATCGAACGTCGCGCCAACAATAACTGGGCCAATGATTGCGCCGATTTGCCACGAGACGGAGCGGAGTGAAAGGCTCCCGGCGACCGAATCGAAGTACTCCCCTTCCTTGACGAATAGCGCCATACTCGTCGGGAGTCGAAGGCTATCGGCGATTCCGAGTATTCCATACGCGACGAACAGGAAGAAGAACGCTGGAACGAAGACGAGTTCGTGGCCGAACCCAGCGAGCGTGACAGGATCGAGGATCAGTGACGCGAAGATCGCGGCTGGAATCAGCGCTGTCCCGATCGCGTAGCCGACAGTTCCGGCGAAGATAAACCACTCCTCGCTGCCGATACGATCGGATAGTTCCCCGACGTACCCTTGCGCGAGTCCTTTCGTTAGCTTGCCGCCAGCGAGGATTCCTCCAATAAGCAACGCGTTCATGCCGAACTGGGTACGGGCATAAATGGGAAGGAAGATGATCACTGCCATCTTTCCGAAGCTGAACGAGAAACGGAACACGACGAGCGCCATCACTGCACGACGTTCGAGTAGACGAAGTAGCATTTCGACGCCAGTCGCTTCCTCGGGATCGGCGCGAGTTCCGGGATCGTCTCGCAGGAATACGAGAACCATCGCAGTCGAAATCAGGGTTAATACGATCAGCACGGCGTAGGTGGTGGTGAATCCGTAGATGAATAGGAGCGCTCCCCCGACGAGATCGCCACAGAGGCTCGCGATTGACCGAACCTGATTGTACGTGCCGAGCCAGAGGCCGCGACCGTCGTCGGGCGCGATCTCGCCAACGACGGCGACGCCGGTGATCCAGAGGATTATCGAGCCGATTGCCTGAAAGCCGCGAAGGAAAATGACGTGTGTGAGTGTCTGGACGAATATCAGGCCGAGCAGCAAAACCACGTTGAGAATCAAACCGAGAAACAGATAGCGTTTCGAGTTACCGAGATCGATCTTTCGACCGAGTGGAAGGACGAGGAACAACCGGACGATAGCGTACGCGGATCCGAACATTCCCGCAGCAATCCCGGACGCTTCGAAGAGATCCGCATAGAGCGCGAGCGCGATGATGATCGTCGCAAATGCCATCCCGCTCACGAAGCGAATAGACGCTAGGGCGACGAACTCGGGATTACGAAAGAGCGCGATTGGTTTCCGATAGGTGTCTGTGTCGGTCACTGAGGTAGCACGTTTCCCAGATCGTGGAACGACCCCACTCTTCCACAGCCGATGTTTTAAATCGACGGATATCGGTTTTATTAACCGGCACGTGTCTGTATGGTATTGCGGTGCGATAATCTCGGACGATGATCGAGATAACCAGCATCCATCGCTACAAACTGGCCGAGACGGCAACCCCCTCAGAGTTCTACGACGCGGTTGCGGAGGCCGTTGATCGAGGGTTATTCGAGCAAATTTCCGGACTGGTCGACTACCAGATCCTGCGCGGAGTCAAAGGCAAACGTGCCGATGAATTCGCTGCCGTCTGGATGTACGAGAGCCGGAAGGCCTGGAGAGACGTCTGGGGCCCGGTCGACGATCCGGTTCCGAAAACCGACTACCCTGAGGAATGGCTCGTTTGGGAGGACGAACTGCTCGAACCGATCCTTGCCGAAGATCCGGACGAAATCGAATATACATCGTACGAGGTCATCACGAGATCTGGTGAGGGATGAGTGCCGTGTGTACGGTAGATTCCGGTTCGTCATCCGAGGTTGTCACGAGACTGCTTAAACTACTTTCACAGAGTCCTTTTTTGCACGTGTAAATTGGTACCACGTATGGATCGACCCTCGTTCGGATATCTCACGCCCGAGAACGCGTCGCTGTTCACCGATCTGTACGAACTGCGGATGATGCAGGCGCACTACGCCCAGAACCACAATCCGCGAGCGACGTTCAGCCTGTTCTTTCGCGATCTCCCCGTCGATCGCGGCTACATGCTCACCGCCGGCCTCGAACAGGCCGTCCACCACGTTCAGAACGTCTCCTTCGGCGAGCGGGCGATCGACTTCCTGAACGAACAGGGGTTCGACGAGGAGTTCCTCGGGTATCTGGAGTCGTTCGAATTCACCGGCGAACTGCGCGCGCTACCGGAGGGAACGCTCGTCTTCGCGAACGAACCGATGCTCGAGATCATTGCCCCGATTCTCCAAGCTCAGCTTCTCGAGACGGCGGTGATCAACCAGATCGGATTCCAGACGCTGATCGCGACGAAAGCGAGCCGAATGCGGGACGTGATCGAACGGTGCGGAGACGA
>SKTU01000101.1 GCA_007122455.1 Haloarculaceae archaeon
GGTGGCGGCGGCAGTGAGAACGTCGAGACCGACACCGACATCGAAGGGACGCCGTATCAGACGTTCGTGAGCTACCTCGATTGGCTCGGCTACCTCCTGCTCCTCTTCGGGACGGCCGTCGGCACGATGGTCGTCATGCAGGCGAAACGGCTGACGAACACCGGATTCGTCTTCGTCGTCGTCGTCGGTGGTCTGACCGGCATCGCCCTCGTGCCACCGATCCTCGGTATCGACTCGCTGATCCCGGGGCGCTGGTACCCGTTCCTCTACATCGGGATGGCGGTACTCGCTGCGGTCGGGTTTAGTTACCTCCGGGCCGATCTCGCCGTTCCGACGTTCGTCGCCTGCGCCCTGGTGTTCGCACTCGTTTACCCGGGGGCGATGATCTTCGCGACGCCGGCGACGCCGGACAATCCGCACTTCTCGGAGGACATGGTCAAGTACAGCTACTCGGAGTCGGAGCTCGTGGCTGCGGAGACGATCACCGAGCGGACCACGATGGACGGGGGCGGGCCGCTCTTCTCGGATCACCCGTACGTGTTCGTGCTCAACCAGCTGGGTGACGTGCGATTCGGCGTGGCGACCCTCGACGAGGACGGGGACGTCACCAACGAGAGGTACGTCTATCGAAACTACCAGTCCACCGGCGCACCCCAGTTCAACGTCGACGGGGATCACCGCATATCGCAGGTTTCGAGCGAGCAGGCGTGTGATCCATCGAAACACCAGGCGTACTCGAACGGCGACGTCGTCCTGTGTCAGGAGTAAGCTAGTTCGTTTTGATCCCCCGCGACGCTCCGCGTTCGGTCACCCCTCGACAGTTATCCGCAGATGGACGGATCGGTACGCGTTTTCGACCGTCGGCTCTTCAGGGGGGTCGTCCGTATAGAGCAGCACCGTCAACTGGAGATCGTCACCGGCCATCGACGGCGTCACGTCACGCTCGACAGTCTCGGTCGAGTCGCTCGAAACGGTCGTACGGAACCGATCGAGTTCGTCCCCCGACTGGTCGTCACCGTTCGAGGGATCCTGGAGCATAATGACGCCCGTGTACTCCATCGTCTCGCCTTCGTGGTTACCGATCGCCGCGATGACCGGGACCGGCTCGCCACCGTCGAACGTCGTCTGGAACCCCTCGGCGACCAGTTCGTCGTCGTCGTTCTCCGTCAGGAGGTAGAACTCGGTGAACGAGTCCTCGCTCGGTGCCGATACCGCCGCGAACGCGACGCTGACCGCCAGCGCGAGTACGCCGACGACCACGAGAACGTTCAACAGCAGTTCCGTTCCGTTCCGCGGTTCGAACGCTCGACTGGATCGGAGCGAATACGGCTGCTGGTCGAACGAGCCGACGATCAGCGCCACCGGTCTCCCGAAATCGACGTAGAACCGCCGATCGGCCGGCACGAGCAATCTCCGGGCGATCCCCACGGCCGTAAACGTGTACACCCACCAGACGACCCCGACGAGAACCGGTATCCGAGCGATGTCGTACGGTGTGAAGTTAATCGCGAACGCGACGAGCGGGACGACTCCGATACTGAAAAGGACCGCGAGGAGGGCGCGCTCGACGGTGTCGATGCTCTGTCGGTACGTTGCCGCGTTGTGCCACCGGTTGGACGTTTCCGCCTCCGGCGCCTCCGGGAAGAACGCCGAGACGAGTGCGTATCCCGGAAGGAACAGAACCAGCGGTAGCCCGAAGAGGATCCGGATCGCCGTGATCGAGACGTCGGTGGCAACGACGACAGCCGATACCGTCGTGAGAACCAGTATGATGAGTAGATCGAGTATAGAGCGGAGCGCGGTACTCATTGGACGTTCGTACGACGGTTCCTCGGACGTATCTATATGAGCCGTCTAAAACACGTTAGCGGCTGGTTCACCGCGATCGACCGGCGACGACGCCGGTTCACTGACAGCCGAAGCAGCTACCCGACGTCTGCTCCGTCCAGAGACAGCGGCGGAGCGCGACGTCGTAGCCGGTCGTGTCCCGGATGGCGTCGAGACCGGAGCGCATCTGCGCCCACTCGGCCGCCGTGAGGTCGATCTCTTCGTTGGTTCCCATCACACCGTCGTTCGACGGATCGTCGTCGTGACAGAGCACGAGATGGGCGATCTCGTGGAGCGCCACTCGGGCCTGCTCGCGGGCGATTTCCGAACTGCCCATGACGGCACGGTTTCCAACGTTCATCCCGTTGGTCCACCCGTCGTATCTCCCGCCTTCGAGGTGATTGATCCAGGGGCTGTACACTGCCCCCTCGTACGGTGATTCCGGCTTTCCCGGCACGACGACGAGCTGGAACGCGACGTCTTTGAGATCCGACTCGATCTCCTCGTGATAGAAGCTACTCCGGGACCAGAGGGTTCTTCGGACGTTGTAGCCGTACTCCTCGAGGAACCACTCCTCGTCGTAGTGATCCGGATACTCCAGCCACTGCATGTGGATTCCGTTGTCGCGAAAGAGCGCCTCGAGATACGTGCTGACTCGCTCGTCGATCGAGGTGTCCCCGACGTATCGGACGTCGACGAGGAGGTCCTTGCGCTCCGGATCGAGCCCCTCGAACGCCGTGCCGAACAGCTCTTCGAGGCGCCGATCGAACGTCGCCGATCGTTCGAGTTCGTCCGGGATCCCGTCTTCGTCCCGATCTTCGAACGATCGATCCGACCTGTAGGCGGTTCCGAGCGTGAGCGGTGCTCCGAGGGTCGCTCCAGCCGTCTGAAGGAACTTTCTGCGGCTGTATTCTGGCGGATCAGTTTCGGATGGGTTCTCGCTCGTCATTACACGTCACCGGTGCGTGTCCGATCCTGCGCTGTCCGGTTATAAAAATGATAGATAACTTATAGGAAACTGTCGAGCTTTCTTGGCGGTAAGCGACAGTCCCGTCTGTATTTAGCATGTGGGTAAACACCATACCGCAGCCAAGTACTTTGTGGTAAGCGAGAGTCCCGCCAGCCCACGTTTGACGCCGAAGCGAATCCGTTTATCAAGTAGCTAACTTCGACTACCCGTCGAGTGGATGGTACTCCGACCGAACGTATCAGATACAATCTCTCTTCGGCGTTCAATGCTGGCGATTAATAATGTGTTTGGATACACAATCGGTGACACGATGGCTACCGAAACCGAATCCACGGAGCCGGGGTTCAATCTCGGCCGGTTGGCAAGCGGTGTCGGCGGGGGAGTGCTCGGAGCGCTCCTCTTCGGTCTTCTCGTCGAGCTCGTGCTCACCGACTTCACCGTCGCGATGGCGGTTCCCGGGCTGTACGGCATCGAAGGACCGCTCCCCGTCGCCGCGTGGGGGCTTCACCTCTATCACGGTGCGCTGCTCGGGATGGTGTACGTCATCGCCGCACAGTACGAACCGTTCAGTAGATTCGCACACTCCTACGGGGGTGCGGCGATACTGGGTGTCGCCTACGGCGTCGCGCTGACCGTCGGCGTCGCCGTCCTCGTGGCCCTGATCGGTGCGGGGATCGTCGGTTTCGGAGGGCTCTTTCAGCTGCCGCCGATCACGCCGTCGATCGTCGTCGCGACGATGCTCGGACACGTCCTCTTCGCGATCGTCGTCGCGTTCGTCCACGCGACGTACGTCACGCGATACGATCCCGAAACCGAGCCGGGAGAGGTCGTGCCGTGAGACGTGGCGTATTGTCGCGGGCAGATCCCCCCGACCTTCCGATGCCGCCGTACCGCTCACACTCGCGACAGCATCAATCGAGCGCGATACGTTCCGGGAGAACGACGTCGATTCGGTCGGAGCGTTCCTCGAGGTACGCACAGATCTTCTCGAACTCCACGGGGTCGATCTCTCCTCCGTCGCGGATCGTATGCCAGTAGGGGGTACAGACGCTTTTCGACTCGATCGCGAGATCGATCCGGCGTTCGACGGGAGCGGCCGATCTCGGGAGCATTCGATTAGTCCAGTACCGTGCCATCGGCGTCGTCGGGGACAGCCCCGTTGACCAGTGCGTGAACGCGTTGTACGCGATGTCGTGGTGTTCGGCGACGATTTCGAGCGACGTCCGGTCGGCGTTTCCGTGCGGGTAATAGAAGGCGTTCGGCGCCTCGAAGCCGTGATCCGCGAGAAAATCGAGCGGCGTCTCGATCTCGCGACGCTGCTGCTTTTCGGGCAGTCCCCGAAGCTCCACGTGCGAGTGGGTGTGGTTGTCGATACTCCACCCTTCGGTGTCGAGTTCGGCGAGTTCTTCGAGAGTCAATCGATCGTTCTCGCCGAGCAATTCGGTGTTGACCGCGAGGGAGCCGACGAAGCCGTAGTCACTCATGATCGGGTAGGCCGTCTCGTACTGGCTCCGAAGGACGTCGTCGAACGTGAAGACGAACTTCGCCCGGTCGAACCGCTTCTCCTCGAATCGGACGTCGTCCACCCGGTATTTCGGTGGCTCCCCGTCGGCGTCGATCCAGAGCTGAATCGAAGCGATCCGGGACATCTCCGCCTCGTAGCTGGTGACGGACGGTGCGTATCGGAGATATCCGGACGGGTAGGACGATTGATAGAACTGGCTTCGGTACGCCGTCCGGTTCCCGTCGACGTCAGTGAGTCCCAGATGGACGATCGTTCCGTCGGGCCGCTCTATGTCCATCGCGAAGGAGATGTCGTATCCGGAGAGATCGATGAGCGACGGATACTCGATCCGGATCACACCGGATCCACCTTCCACGCTAGCCGACTGGCTCCCCGAGAAGACGTTCTCGGTGTCCGCGGTCAACTCGGTGTCACCGTCCGCCTCCCATCGATCCAGCCGCTCGAACGTGGCGTCTTCCGTCCCCATCGGCTCGTGGCTTCCGATCGGTTGATCCGTCGAGTTCCTCGACTCGGCGGAGCGATCCTCCACCGGATCGACGCCCCTAGGGAACCGATCCAGGCAGCCGCCGAGGGCTATGGAGCCGATAATTCCGGCGCACGTCTTTCGGCTGAGGAACGAGCGCCTCGTTTCCGTATCGTCCGTTCGTGAGTCGTTTGACATGGGGTAGAGCGTACGTCACCGGGCCGTTCGTTTCACGTACCAACTCCGTCCGCTGACGTGCGCTGGAGAAACCGGGGGTCCGACGGAGTCTCAATCTACGTTGATCGGCTCACCGTCGACGTAGACGGTGACGGGGCCGTCCGCCTCGAACTCGCGGATTACGCCGGTACAGCTGAACGAATCTGGTTCGTTGGTGGTTCGGCCGGTGACCGTGCCGTCGCTGTGGATCGTGTCGTATTCGTTGATCGTCCCGCCGTACGCCGTCGATTTCGAGACGCTACCGTCGGCGGTGAACTCGTAGTGGACCGTTTCCCCGTCCCCTTCGATCGTCAGGATGGTCCCACCCAGCATCTCCGGGTGGACCTCCTCGCCGTTGATCGAGACGGTGACGTCGTCCGTGGTGGTGAAGCTGGTGATCGTCCCGTCGTAGGTGTAGGAGTCTGGTTCGTTGGTGGTTCGGCCGGTGACGGTGCCGTCGTCGTGGACGGTGTCGTAGTCGTTGATCGTCCCGCCGTGTGCCGTCGACTTCTCCACGGTCCCGTCGACCGTGAACTCGTAGTGGGCCGTTTCCTCTCGGCCGGTGATGGTGATCGTATCCCCGTCCGCTTCGGTCTCGGATTCGGCCGTCGGCCACTCACAGGAGACGCCACTCGAGATATTCCGACGGTCGACCGAGGAGTCGCCCTCCAGACGGATCTGTTCTCCGGGTACGGTGATTGCCGAGTCTTCGACGACGTTGTCGTTCGAATCGACGAAGACGATGCCGTCCCGCTGATGTCCCGACTGTTCGATGCAGACGTTCCTGAGTTCGTTGTTGTCGCGTGCGAACCGGACCGGTGCGACGTAGTTCCCGCTCCCCTTGATCACCGTGTCCTCGATCGTCCGGCTACCGACTTCGCTTTGCGTCGCTGGGTCGACGTAGATCGCGTAGCTCGTTCGCTGTCCGCCCGAGCCGACTGTGGTGTACTCCTCGCCGATACGGATCGCGGTCCCGCGAACCGTGAAGGAGCCGCCGCTGAAGGCGCCGACGATACCACCCGTTCCGCGCCCGCTCGTTAATTCCAGCGTACAGTCCTCGACGTGGACTGGCCCCACGCCGTCTGCGATCCGGATTCCCCGACAGTTTTCGAACGACTCGGGTGGATCCTCGACGACGATCGTCGTGTCCGAGACGGAACTGCCCGACGTGCCGAGCCGGATGCTACTCACGTTGTTGTTCCGGTAGTAGCCGCCCTCGATATGAACGGGACCGCTACCGAGAGAGCCGTAGAGTCCGTTGTTGTTGAAGCCCTCGACGTGACAGTCCCTGTACGTGATTTCCCCCGAGGGGTCCGTGTAGATACCGACGCTCTGACCACCGTCCGAACACTGGAGGTTTTCGACCACTCCGTTGCCGTCGTCGTCGATCACTCTGAACCCGAACGCCGGTCTGTCGACGTCGTGATAGCCCAACTTTTCGATGTTGCGGACGACGAGTCCGTCGTAGGCGCTCACGTTCAGCGTCGACCCGACGCCGTCGTCGGTGTTGTCTATCGTGAAGTTCTCGATCCTGATGTTCCGGTTGTTGGTTCCAGCGATCCACAGCCGTGGATCGTATCCGTCGCCGGGAACGAGGACTGCGTCACCCGTTCCAACCATCCCGAAGTTCGACAGTCCGTACAGCGTTACGGAGTTGATCTCGTATCGGCCGTCCGGAAATTCGATGAGCGTGTCGTCGTCCGCGTGAGCCTCGAGTACGTCGTCGATCGTCTCCGACCCGGTGTTGTCGGCACCCGCTTCGACGATGTCGACGGTTTCGCTGTACTCCGGGTCGGCCGTTACAGTGGCCCCGACCGACGCGCCGACGATTCCGGTACCGACAGCCGAGATGATCGTCCGACGGCTCAACGCCTGCGACCTGTATTTTTCAGGCATCGATAACAGCCGCTCACGGATGGAAGATAAAATTTGCTTTGAATATTAAATTCATATTTAAAAATACTTTTCAATCGCAAATAAATATCTGACATACTAATGATTTATTTACAAACGTTATTCCCGTGTAAACGGTTCTCCCGGTTCGGTCGGTGCGCTCTAAGCGTTCGGGAGTCGGTGAAACGTCGACCGTGGGGGGCTTATTCGGTTGCTAAAATAGCGGCCTGCGCGGCTTCGGGAGTCCGTCTCGGACACTGTCGGTTCCGCAGGCCGTCGGTTCGAGTCACGAACCGCGATCAGTTACGACTGATCGCCGCACAGACGACCGAGATGACGTAGCTGCAGACGCAAAACGGAATCCAGTAGAGCCAGAACGTGTACTGGGGTGTGAGGTAGCTTCCGACGATCGTCATCGCCGACATGAGCGCATATCCGGGGGCGGCGAGCGGGGTCATCAGACGGGTATCGGTGACCCCCACGGCGAACGGGACCGTGATCGCTCCGAACACTACCCACACTCTCGGCCCGGTGAGCACGGACCAGTCCGGAGAGATGTCATCCGGTTGACTGTGGGATGGTGTGCGTTCGGTCATGTATCGATCTCCGGCGAGCGTCGCTCGAGACCGTACCGTGCCAACAGTTGCTCGGCGATCAGTTTCGTCCACCGAATCTGCGTATCGAGGTCGACCAGGAAGTCGGTGAGCTCGACGATGAAACCCGGCGTGTCGAGGTCGGCGCCGGCCTTGTGGACGACCATCGGGTTCGCCCCGTCCAGCCGTCCCCCCTTCGTGAAGCGGTGAAACCACATCGTCCTCGGTATCACGCCGTTGATGTACGCTATCGCGGATTCGGCGTCGGCGGGCGCGCTGTCGACTGCAGTCGGGAAGATCGTCTGACCGACCCACTTGTTGTGGGTTCGATAGATCCCGCGGGATCGGTGTAGATCGAGGACGACCGCCGGGTCGTATTCCCTGAGGAGTTCCCAGATGGCGCGCGCGAGATCGGTCTCAGGCTCGGCGTCGGCCGGGAACTTCCGGTTTAAATCCCCGTCCGGGCCGTGTCTGGTGTTTCGCTCGACGGCGATCTTGTTCGCCCACGGGACGACGACGAGCGATCCGCGTTCGAGTTCCCACCCGACGATATCCTCCGCCGCCCGGTATCCGTTGACCTCGTCCCCGTGGACGCCGCCGAGAACGAAGCCGGTGGGACCGTCCGTCCCGGAGTCGATCTCGAAATACGCTGTCTCCTGTGGTGTGCCGGGGAGGAGACGCTGGCGGTCGACCGTCATCGCCTCCGACGGCGACGGAGAGCGGGGTGCCGTGTCGGCGTTGGCCCCGCCGTGCTCGCCGACCGCGGCTCCGATGGCTGTGACACTGGCCAGTGCCATACCCGAAGCGAGTACTGATCGCCGATTCATACCGGCGGTTCCAATGCCATCCACATAATTATCATGCTACTATTCGTTCGGACGCCCTTTTCGACGTTCCCGCCGAGCCTGGAGGTCCGCTATCGGTTAACTCGACTCTCTGCGAGCGAGAGGACGAGCTCGGGTTCGGTTGCCGTAGAATCGACGCTCGCCTACGTCAGGCTGTTGAGAGTGCGTGGCTCCCGTCGAGAAGTGCCGGTAGGATGGTAGGGTGGGATGTGGGGGGAGGTGACGTTCCCGTGATACGCCATCAATGGGTGGGAAGTGACGCTGAGTTGCTGACCATGGGGACATCACCGTTCGTGATCTACCGTTCGTCTACCGGCGTTTGACACGAGTGGCCGTACGTAAATAGTTATTCGTATGATAGGCGCTGATACCACCTTATTAAGTTCAAACCGAAATTATTTCCGGATACAATGTTTTACTCAATTTTATCGAACCAGACACGAGCGACGTAACTGTGTGGACCGCATCCTCAGTTCCCTGTATTTTCCCTCACCTACTTTGGCGGGCCGGTGCTGTCCCCGCATAACAGTGTCATAACTTTGGACCCCCCCGTCGTTATCTCCGATGTGCCCTCACGAAGTAAGAGCCGAAACGTACTCATCGTCGAGGACCATCCGCCGACCGCGGAGCTTTTGGCTTCCGCCATCGACGAAACCGACGTCGAGATCTCCTCACGCGTCGTCCACACGGGACACGACTGTCTCTCTATTCTTTTCGACGAGAGCGAGCAAGCGTTTCGACCCGATCTCGTCTTTCTCGATCTCGAACTCCCCGACACCGACGGGATCTCTATCCTGGAGGAGATACAGGACGAGCGAGCGCTACGACGGATTCCCGTCATCGTGCTGTCCGGGACCAACGATCGGGATACGATCCGGCGCTGTTACGAGGCGGGAGCGACCGCGTTCATCTCGAAGCCGGACAATCTCAACGGGTTCTTCTCGATCGCTGACGGGATCGTCTCCCACTGGTTCACGATGGTCGAACTTCCCGCCGGCAACTGCTGATCGGGCCCGCGTCTCGAACGAGAGGCGGAACCGATCCAACCCACCCGCGAGCGCTGTCGTTCACAGGCTTAATAACACCCTTAACTCTGTTATCTTCACCTCCCGCGAACGTCCGGTTTCGATCGACTACTCGGGGTTGAGACGACGTCTCGGGGCGTTTGCTGTCAGACCGTGCGATGAATAAGGAACTGTTTTATGTTTTCCGTCACACACACATTAATATGAGTTTACGCACAGTGGACGAGGGGGATCTGACGGTTACGGTGAAAAACATCGGTGGGATCGATGAGACGACCGTCGCGCTCAATCCCGGTATCAACATTCTCTCCGGCAGGAACGCGACGAATCGGACGTCGTTTCTGCGGGCGATCATGGCCGCGATGGGAAGCGACGAGGTATCGATAAAAGGAGATGCGGAGGAAGGGCGCGTCGAACTCAGTATGGGTGGGGAGAGCTACACTCGAACGCTGTCCGATCGTAACGGCACTACCCACCTGGGGGGTGAGCCGTATCTCGACGATCCTGCCATCGCGGATCTGTTCGCGTTCCTCCTGCGCTCGAACGATGCACGGCAGGCGGTCGTCCAGGAGCGGGATCTTCGAGAGCTCATCATGCGACCGGTCGACACCGACGAGATTCAGGCCGAAATCGAGCGGCTGACCCAGCAACGGGACCACGTCGACGAGCAGTTGCAGTCGCTCGACTCGCTGAAGGACGATCTCCCCCCGCTGGAACAGCGCAAGCGATCGCTCGAAGCCGAGATCGAGACCAAGCGCGAGGAGCTCGCCGAGAAGGAAGCCGAGATCGACGCCGCCGACACGGACGTCGACGAGAGTCGAGAGGAAAAGCGGGAGCTCGAGAGCCGTCTCTCGGAGCTTCAGGAGCTCCGCTCCGAGCTCGAGCGCGTCCGGTCGAACATCGAACTCCAGGAGGAGAGCATCGAAACTCTCCGAACGGAGCGCCGCGAGTACGCCGACGCGCTCGAGGAACTCCCGGAGACGCCCATGGGAGACCACGAGGAGATCGAACGGGAGCTGACGCGGCTGCGCGAACGCAAGTCGACGTTGAAGGCGGAGATGAGTACGCTGCAGGACGTAATCCAGTTCAACGAGGATCTGCTGAGTGGCGAGGAGAACGCGGTTGCCAGCGTGCTCTCGACTACCGATTCCGACGGCGAGCCCACGCGACAGCTCGTCGACGACGACACAGTCACCTGCTGGACGTGCGGCAGCGACGTCACGCGCGATCGAATCGAGGCGACCGTCGAGCAGTTGCGCTCCGCTCGCAAGGAGTTACTCGACGACATACAGGCGGTCGACGATACGCTGTCGGAGCGGCGAGCGACACAGGAGGAGCGAAAGAACCAGCAGCAGCGACGGGATCAGTTGACCCGACAGATAGAGCAAAACGAGGAGGAACGCGAACGGCGGGAGGAGACGCTGTCGGAGCTACGCGATCGTCGAGAGCAGCTCAACGAGGAGATCGAAGCCGTCGAGCGGGAGGTCGACGAGCTGGAGTCCGACGACTTCTCGGAGATCCTCGAACTACACCGGGAGGCGAACCAGCTCGAGTTCGAGATCGGACAGCTCGAGGCCGAACTGGAGGAGCTCTCCGAGCGGATCGTCGAGATCGAATCCGAACTGAGTGACGAGAGCGAGCTACGGAGCCGTCGCGAGGAACTCGAAGCGGAGCTCGAATCCCAGCGGACGCGGATCGACAGGCTCGAGCGAAACGCGGTCGAGGCGTTCAACGAGCACATGGAGGAGGTGCTGGAGCTCCTCGACTACGACAACCTCGAGCGGATCTGGATCGAGCGAGTCCAGAAGAACGTCCGTGATGGACGTCGGACGGTCGAAAAGAGTGTCTTCGAGCTACACATCGTCAGAACGACTGACTCCGGCGTCACGTACGAGGACACGATCGATCACCTCTCCGAGAGTGAGCGAGAGGTGACCGGACTGGTGTTCGCGCTGGCCGGATACCTCGTTCACGACGTACACGAGTCGGTACCGTTCGTCCTGCTCGATTCGGTGGAGACGATCGACGCCGAGCGATTGTCCGATCTGATCGAGTACTTCGCAGAATACGCGGAGTACCTCGTCGTCGCGCTCCTGCCGGAGGACGCCCAGGTCGTCTCCAGCGACCGCACGCACACGGCCGACGTGTAGCTGCACTCCTCGAGTCGCGGTTTCCCTCGGAACTCAGTTCCGTTCGCAGTCGCATCCGCCGCGCTGGAGCAACTCGACGGCACCGTACTGGCTGCCGCACTCCTCGCATAGCACGTCGACGCGAACGAAGACGCGGAACTCCCCGAGCGTGAGCCTTCGGCTGTCCCGGAGCTTCGCGAGGTTCGTCCCCGTGACGGATTCGAGCCGCGAGATCAGTCGTTGAATCGCGGTGACGATGCTTTCGATCCGCTGCTGTTCGTTCTTCTGTTCGTACTCCGCACCACGGTGGTTCTTGAGATACGTCCTGATGGCCTGATACGTGACGAAGTCAGTCTCGAGCCGATCGACGTCGACCCCGTTCTGGGTTAAACGATTCCGCGCTTCCAGTTGGGCTCCACCGCTCACTTCGTCACTCGTGAGGAGGCGATAGAGGTTGTCCGCCTCGCCGTCGAGCGAACTCATGTTCGCGTTCGCCATCGCGGATTCGAGAAGTCGCCTGTTGAACCGATCCGCCAGCGATCGCAGACTCTCCCGCTCGTCGCCCTCCGCCGTCCACAGTCTCTCTAGCTTCGCTCCGAACTCCTCCCCGAGGTCGTACTCCTCGAGCAGGCGTGCGACTTTCGTTGTTGACTGGGTGTCGTGGGGAGTGTCTTTCGGAGGCATTCGTCTCTACCTGTACTGACGGACCGATATAAGCTTCGGTAGCTCTCGACTCGAACGGTGCGAGTAAATACGAACGTAAACCGACGACGTATCTACCGAAGAAGGGATCCCCACCGACGTTCACGTTCTGTCGAGTAGGAGTACACTACCGGTGATAACTTCTCTATAACACGTTCGTTTATTTAGGAACCCTCCCCGGAATTTCGATCCCGAAGCGGGCTTCGTTCGGCGTTCTCAGCGAGTGGGAACTTGGAATCGCTATTTCCCCGGTTGTGCTGTAGGTGTACCATGTACGACGTCATCCTCGTCGCGACGGACGGGAGCGGGTCGGCGAATCGCGCGGTCGTTCACGCGCTCGAACAGTCCGAGCAGTACGATGCGACGCTTCACGGAATCTTCGTCGTCGATACGGGGATCTACGACGAACCCGCGTTGAGCAGTGCCGAACTCGTAACTGACGGGCGGGAGGACGTGGGGAGGGACGCGCTAAACGAGATCGACGAGCGGGCGACCGACCTGGAAGTCGACTTCGTTGCGCGCTGTTGTCACGGAAAACCCCACGACGAGATCGTCAGCTACGCCGACGAGATCGATGCCGATCTGGTCGTGATGGGATATCAGGGAGAGACTCACTCGATGGAGAACCACCTCGGTAGCACCACCGATCGGGTCGTACGAACCGCGGGGCGCCCGGTCCTCGTCGTCTGAGCGGCGGCCATCGTCTCCGTCCCGTGCGTTTCTGCGATGGTGGATACCGTCACTCGACGACGAGTGCTCCGTGGTGACCGACTGCCCGGTGGGCTTCACAGTAGTACAGCGCGACGCCGGACTCCTCTAACGTGTATGCCCACGTGTGCCCCGCGTCGCCGATGAGATCGCCGCTCCGAAATTCGAAATCCGAACCGATTTCGGCTTCGCTGACCACGTTGTGGGCGCCGCCCTCCCCGGTCCACTCCCAGGTGACTTCCGTGCCCGCGTCGATTCTCGCGGCCGCCGGGTCGTACGCCAGTCCGTCGTCGCCGGCACCGACGTCGATCGTTATCTCCGTCTCTCCCGTCAGATCAGTGATCGTTCCGTCGTAGAGGTTCGCGTCGTTGTCCCGCAGATACTCGTCCACGCGCCCCTCGGGACTGTCAGGATCTGGCGTCGGCGTCTCGTCCGGTTCGTCGTCGCCGCAGCCGGCGAGCGACGCGGCCGCCACGAGACCGGCGGCCCCGTACAGCAGTTGTCTTCGATCGAGTTTTGGCATCGTTTCTACGTTGTGGCTGACGGATAACCACTGCAGCGAGGATTCCCACTCATTGATAAGGGAGATCCGTTCGTTCAGGTTCCGGAACCGTCGCGCGTTCGACTCGGCGTCATTCAGGATGGACGACTTCGAGACACTGTGGACATTCCGAGTAACGCTTCCGACCGTCGACCGTCTCGTATTCGATGAGCACCTGTGTCTCGGGAATCCTCGTACCGCAGTGCGGACAGGAATCGACCGACTGGTCGGCGGACATGTCGGATCCTACTGTCAGTTTCGCTCGGCCAGTTCCGAATCGCCGATGCTGTCCTCGAGTCCGTCCTCGGTGACGACTGTCGCCACGTACTCCGAGAGCGACGCCTCGCTGCCGCGGATGTCACGCGAGCTCGGCTCCGAATCTTGCCGTTCGACGATTTCGCGAGTGCCCGTGATTCCGACGAAGAGCGTCTGCAACGGGTTTTCCGATTCGCTTTTCTCTTCGTCCGGAGAGGGCAGTTCAGTGTCGGATGGCACTTCGACGGCGGGGATATCCGAGATATCGATGTTCTCCCCCGCAGCGGAACTCTCGATCTTGACTGCACCGTCGTCGGTTATCTCGATGCTCACCGAATCGATTCGGAGCACATACTCGCTCACGTTCCGGCCCGTCGAGCGGATCCGAACCTGTTCGTCGACGAGCCCGAGTTCGACGAGGGTCTTGACCTTTCGGTAGGCCGTCGCGGTCGGGATGGAGCACTCCTCGACGAGTTCGGAAACCGACCGCGGCGACTCCGCGACGGAGGTGAGGATTCGGCGGGAGTAGCTGTCGGCGAGTGCGGAGACGACGGATTCGGATTGAGACTGGTTTTCGATCATGGTTGTTGAACAGACGTTTCGGTGTGGTTCCCCGACGGCGCTTTCAGTTGCATCGCTCGATCGACGACGGTTTCCCACGGGGCAGCGGTGGTCGAGGCTGGGGTGTACCTCCCGCCTCTCGCGTCCGTGTGGGTGTAGCCGGACACTGTTGCGGTTTTCGCCCATCCCACCGATGGTAGTTTATTTTTGCAATCA
>SKTU01000032.1 GCA_007122455.1 Haloarculaceae archaeon
ATCAGCCGCTCCAGGTCGCTTAAAACGGCTACTCCGGACCGGAAGCTCGTCACACTCGCTGAGTACTGATAGGAATCGGAGAGAACTGCGGATACTGCACCGAGACCCTTGGCGTCAGTACGATCGTCCAGTTCTCCGGAGCCCCGAAGACTCGCCCGCGGCGACGAGCACGAACGGCTAAGGCGGAGCCGACGCTACGGCCACCGTCGAGACGACTCCACATGACACCCGAGATCCGACAACTCGACGAGCGAACGCGCGATCGAATCGCAGCCGGCGAGGTGGTCGAGCGGCCGGCGTCGGTCGTCAAAGAGCTACTCGAGAACGCCCTCGACGCCGACGCCGACCGCATCGACGTCAGCGTCGAAGCCGGCGGGACGGGTCGAATCGTCGTCCGTGACGACGGGGTCGGAATGTCGGAGACGGACGTGAAAGCGGCGGTCCGCGAGCACACGACGAGCAAGCTCCGAACGATCGACGAACTGGAGGCGATCGGCACGCTCGGGTTTCGCGGCGAGGCGCTGCACGCGATCGGCGCCGTCTCGCGGCTGGCGATCCGAACCCGCCCGCGCGGCGAGTCGCGTGGAACCGAGCTGATCGTCGAGGACGGCGACGTCGTCGACTGTCGGCCGGTCGGCGTCCCGGAGGGGACGACCGTCGAGGTGACCGATCTCTTCGGGAACGTGCCGGCGCGGCGGAAATACCTGAAAGCGGACGCGACCGAGCTCTCCCACGTCCAGGGGATCGCCTCCGGCTACGCGCTGTCGGCTCCCGACGTCGCGGTCTCGCTAACCCACGACGATCGGGAACTGTTCGCGACGCCGGGCGACGGTGACCGTCGGAGCGCCGTCATGGCGGTGTACGGGCGGGAGGTCGCGTCGGCGATGATCCCGGTCGAGGGTGCGGGCGACGGACCGCTAGCCGGCGTTTCGGGGCTGGTGAGCGACCCCGAAACGAACCGCGCCGGGCGGGAGTACATGACGACGCTCGTCAACGGCCGATACGTGACGACGAGCGCCGTGCGGGAGGCCGTCGTCGACGCCTACGGCACGCAACTCGCCCCGGATCGGTATCCGTTCGCCGTGATCGACCTGGACGTTCCGGCCGGCGGCGTCGACGTCAACGTTCACCCGCGCAAATTGGAAGTGCTGTTCGCCGACGAGGCCGGCGTTCGTGAGCAGGTACGGGAGACTGTCGAGGGTGCGCTTCTGGAGGCCGGGCTGCTCCGCTCACGGGCGCCACGCGGGCGGTCGGCAGCCGAACAGACCGAGATCGAACCGGAGCGTTCCGGCGAGCCGTCCGTAGCTGAAACGGACGCTCCGATCGAACACACCGGTGTTTCGAGTGGAACCGACAGTTCCAGCGAGTCGACGTCGGAGACCGGATCGACGTCGACGTCCCGGGAACCCACCGAGAGGACTGATCCGGCGACGACGCCCAGTAAGGCCTCGACCCGGGATCTCGACGATAAACCGTCCCGGCGACCGACCGACGATCCGGACCGAAAGTTCCGCGAGCCGACGAGCCAGCGGACGCTCGACGGCGAACCGGCGACCGACCGGGAGTCGTTCGAGCGGCTGCCGTCGATGAAGCTGCTCGGTCAGTACGGCGACACCTACCTGATCGCGGAGACCGACGATGGGCTCGTCCTCGTCGATCAACACGCCGCCGACGAGCGAGTGAACTACGAGCGGCTCCGGGACGCCTTCGACGGCGACGTGACGACCCAAACGCTAGCCGATCCGGTATCGGTACCGCTCACTTCGCGGGAGGCGGCGCTGGCCCGAACCGGCCAGAGCGCGCTCGCTCGACTCGGTTTTCACGTTCGGGAAGCGGACGGCAACCTCCTCGTCACCACCGTCCCGTCACTGTTGGCCGAGACGCTCGGGGACGACGCCCCGGCGCTCGCACGTGATCTGGTCGGCGAACTAGCCGACGGCACTCCCGAATCGACGGTCGAAGCCGTCGCCGACGACCTGCTCGGCGATCTCGCCTGCCACCCCTCGATAAAAGGGAACACGTCGCTGACGGAGGGTCGAGTGACGGCGTTGCTCGCGGCGCTGGACGATTGCGAGAATCCCTACGCCTGCCCCCACGGCCGCCCGACGATCGTCGAGTTCTCCGAGGAGGAGATCGCCGAACGGTTCGAACGGGACTACCCGGGGCACGGCGGTCGTCGTCGATAGCAGCGTGGAACTAATGCGAATCGACGCCGAGAGGAGACCGTGAGCCGACTGAAGCACGCGGTTCGGACGAACTTCGACGCGAGCGCGGACGCTTACGAGGCGTACGAATCCTCGAGCGGGCGGTTCGCCGAACTCGCGAGCCGACTCGCAGAGCGGATCGACGACGTCGAGCGGGCGCTGGACGCCGGCGCCGGAACCGGTGCGAGTACGCGCGTCTTTCGGGAGCGGTGGGACGAGGTCGTCGCCCTCGACGCCAGTCGGGCGATGCTCCGGTGCGTCGAGGCGCCGCGGCTCGTCGGCGATTTCGATCGGCTCCCGTTCGACCACGGAACGTTCGACGTGGTCGCCTACGCCGCCTCGATATTCCTCGTCGACGACCCCGACGACGCGCTGGCGGAAGCCGAGCGGGTGCTTCGCTCCGGTGGTCGAGTCGTCGCGGCGATCCCGATCGACTGGCGCGTCGACGGCGAGGACCCGTTCGCGAATCTGGAACGGGCGCCACGGACGCCGGCGAGCGCCGAGAGAGTCACGGATGCGGTCGACGCACGGTTCTCCGCCGTCGAAACGGGCGAGTGGACGATCGACTCGAGTGCCGCGGATCTCCGAGGGTTCCACCGGGTGCCGGCGATGGCGGCGCGACTCTATCCGAAACGATCCCCCGACGAACGGGTCGCGGCCGTCGAGCGGCTTCTCGACGACGCGGATCTGGACGGCGACGTCAGCCAGCGGTGGCGATGGGTCGTCGCGAGCCGTGAGCCTTAATCCCTCCGTCGGCGTACCTGAGTTATGTTCGATACGCGCCCGAACCGCGACGCCGAGATCGTCCTCCTCGGGCGTTCCAACGTCGGCAAGTCGACCCTGATGCGGAAGATCACCGGCCACCGCTTCGACACCGGCAGTAAGCCCGGCGTGACGCGCAAGCCGAACCACTACGACTGGGCCTCCGAGGACTTCGTGATCAGCGATCTCCCGGGATTCGGTTTCATGTCCGGCGTGCCGGACGACGTCCAGGAGCGAATCCGCACCGACATCGTCCGCTACGTCGAAGCCCACGCCGAGGAGATCCTCGTCGGCGTGCTCGTCGTCGACGGGAAGGCGGTCGTCGACATCATCGATCGCCACAGCGGCCCCGAGGAGATCCCCCACGTGGTCGAGCTGTTCGGCTTCCTGCAGGAGATCGGAATCCCGCCGGTCGTGGCGGTCAACAAGATGGACAAGGTCGACGATCCCGACGAGCGGCTCAACGAACTCGCCGAGCGGCTCGGGCTCTATCCGCCGTGGCAGCAGTTCGACGAGACGCTCGCGCCGATCTCCGCAAAGCGAGGCAACATCGAGCCGCTGAACCAGGCCGTTCGCCACCATCTCCACGAAGCCAAGCGGGACGATCTCTTCAAGTTCTTTTAAATTCGATCGATCGATTTTATTTTCCCCAGCCGTGAATCGGAGGTATGACGATATACGAGTCCGATCTCCCGGGAGTCGGAAAGAAGTTCGAAATCGAACTGGAGGACGACGATCGACTCATCATCGTCATTCACAACACCGGCAAGCGGGAGGTGTTCCGCCGGAGCGATGACGACGACTCCGAGAAGCTGTTCGAGCTCTCGGACCGCCTCTCGAGACAGGTCGGAACGATCCTCGAAGGGGCGTACTTCCAACCGATCGCGAACGACACGACGGAGACGATGCTCAGCGAGGACACCCTTCTTGAGTGGGTGAACGTCGTCGAAGGATCGGAGCTCGTCGGGAGGACGCTCGAAGAGATCGACTTCCGAAACGAGACGGGGACGTCGGTCGTCGCGATAAAGCGGGACGATGAAACGGAGTCGAATCCTGGCGCTGAGACGGTGATCGAGGCGGGCGACACGCTCGTCATCATCGGCGCCAGAGAGGCGTGTCGAGCCGTCGAATCACTGGCGTCCGGTGGGGCCGAGTCGACGAGTATCGAGGACGCCGAAGGGGACGACGCCTAAGCGATGGCGGAGATACTGCTCGAAG
>SKTU01000091.1 GCA_007122455.1 Haloarculaceae archaeon
AGTTTCGGCTACAAGACGGAGTATTACGAGACGAGCATGGACGTCGGCGACCAGCTCGCCGAGGAGCTCACCGACCTGCCGATCGTGGCTAGCGGGGCATCGTGCTCCGAACAGATCGGGGCCTACGATCGGGACGCGCCGCATCCGATCGAGCTGCTGGACCCCGGCGCCTAGGGGATGAGCTGCTCGCCGTCGTCGTCGTAGACGGTGATCGCGTCGACGGGACAGACCCGTGCGGCGAACTTCGCGTCGATCTCTTCGCTCTCCGGGATCTCACAAACGAACGTGTCGTCGTCCGTCTCCTCGCCGTCGACGAGGATCGCCTTCCCGGCCGTTTCGTCCCGCTCGAAGCCGTCCCACTCCGCGACGCACTGGAACATACCGATGCAGGTGTCGCGATCGAATTCGATGCGCATGACCGCAGTTCGACGGACGACCCCAAAGACGTGACGGGTGTGGTCGCGCCACCGATGGTCCGGACCGTTCGAATTCGTTCCGCTGCCGTCTGTCGGTTCTTTGTCCCGCTCGATCCAAAGTTTCATGCGCTCGTAGGGCCGATTCGTGGGATATGAGATACGAGCCCGCTACGGGAACCGCCGTCCTCCATCGACGATCCCGAACTCGGCACGTCGCCGCCGTGGAGGCCGGTCGTTGATGGCCGGCGCCACGCGAGAGGATCTCTACGACGCCGTCGAGGCCAATCGGGACAACGCCCTCTCGTTCCTCCGGGAACTGCTCCGGATCGAGACCGAGAACCCGCCGGGGCGGAACTACCGCGACGGTGCGGCGTTCCTCGACGCCGAACTCTCCGAGCGCGGCTACGACGTCGAACTCGTCGAGGTTCCCGAATCGGTCGTCGCCGAACGGTACCCCGACCGCACGGGATACGAGCGCGTCAACGTCGTCGCCCGCAAGGGCAAGCCCGATGGCGACGCGCCCGACGTTCACTTCACCGGCCACTTCGACGTCGTTCCGGCCGGCGAAGATTGGAGCCGCGAGCCGTACGAACCGACCGTCGAGAACGGGCGGCTCTACGCCCGCGGCGCGAGCGACATGAAGTCCGGAATCGCGGCGAGCGTCCTGGCAGCCGACGCGCTCGAGACGGCCGGCGTCCCGATCTCCGGCTCTCTCACACAGAGTATGACCGTCGACGAAGAGACCGGCGGGTTCACCGGCCTCGGCTACCTCGTCGAGGAGGGGTACGTCGCACCCGACAACACCGACTACTGCGTCTACACCGAGTGTTTCGACTCCTCGACGGTCTGTCTCGGCCACCGCGGCGTGTTGAAGTTCCGAGTGACCGCCGACGGCGAGAAGGCACACGGCTGCATGGCTCAGGACGGCCACAACGCCGTCATGGCGATGAACGAGTTCCTCTCGCGGATCGACGACTACGAGGCGGAGCTTCACGATCGGACGACCGACCAGCCGGTGACGCCGCCGGAGTCCAGGCGGGCCGACATCTCGGCGACGATGATCGACGCCGGCTACTCCGAAAACGTCGTTCCGGATCGCTGTACGTCGACCTTCTATCGCGTGCTCGTTCCCGGAGAGTCCGTCGAGGACGCTCGCGAGGAGATCGCGGCACTGATGACCGACGCCGAAGCGGCGACCGGTTCGACCTTCGAGTACGAGGAGATCATGTTCGCCGAGCCGACCGTCGTTCCCCGTGACTGTACAGTCGCCGAGACGTACGCACGGGAGATCGAGCCGTTCCACGGCTCCGCGGAGTTCGTCGTCTCGCCGGGATCGGACGACCAGCGGTTCGTCGTCAACGACGCCGGCATCGAGGAGTGTATCGTCTACGGTCCCGGGTTGCTCGACCAGGCTCACGTCGCCGACGAGTACGTTCCTCTCTCGGAGGTCATCACGGCGGCGAAGGTGATGGCGGCTGCAACCGCCGATCTGATGGGTGCGCTCGATGAGTGAGTTTCCCACCCCGGCTTCCGTCCACGAACGTGCGCTCTCCGTGGCCGGCGACGGACCGGCCGTTCTCGTCGGTCCCGCGCTCGACACCGACCTCGAGTCGCCGGACGTCGACGTGGACGGTGACTGTTACGTCGGTCCGGACGCGGCCGCTGTCGGACTGCTCGCGGCCGCGCTCGACGCCGGCGTCGGCCGACTCGACTATCCCGATCCGTCTCTCGCGGCCGACGGTCCGTGGCTCGTCCTCTCGCCGTGCGGCGGACGGCTCCGAACCGTCGACTGCGGGACAGCCACGGTTCGAATCGAGTTCGACGCGCCGGCAGCCGGCAGCCACGCCCGACTGACCGATCAGCGGAAGCGACTCGATTCGGTGCTCTCCGCCGCCCGTCCGACTCACGACCACTACCCCGTCGAACTCGACGACGACGGGATCTTCACGACCGGTATGACGACGTTCTCCCTCGAGTCTGCGAGCGCCGACTCGGTTCGGTTGCGGGCGACGACGACGCCGTCGACGACGGCCGAGGAGATCCGAGATCGATTCGTCGACTCTCCGGACGTCACGAGGATCGTGATCGAACGGACCGTGGGCGTCGAGCGGGCGGCCCCCGACGCCGCTCTCCGGAGCGCGGTCGAGGACGCTCACGTCTCGGTGGTTGGTGACTGCGAGTACGCGTGGTCGTCGACCCCGACGGCGCTGTCTACGCTCCCCTCGGCGAACAAGATCGCGTTCGGTGCGGGGACGACGGAGCGTTTCGACGCCGAGGCCGTTGCCGACACCGCGACGATCCTCTCGAAAACCGTCGCTGCGTACGGAGGGGGTCGTGAATGAGGACGATCGACGCCGACGTCGACGGCGAGTTCGTTCGCGTCGAACCGGTCGAGAGCGACGGTCTCCGCGTCAACGGGATCCCCGCGGATCTGGCCCACACGCGGAAGGCGGACGTCCGCATCGACCTCGTCGAAGGATGCAAACGGTGCTTCGTCGCCGAACACGTACTCGGTCCCCTCCGGCTTCGGGGGATCACCGCGGCGAACGTCGTCGGAACGGTCGAAACGTGGGACTTCGCCCGTCCGGAACACCGGTTCTGCTACGGTGCCGATCTCGCCCCGTCTGCGGTCGTCGGTCACCCGGAGGGGCTTCCGAATCCGGCGCTCGCGGCCGCGCTCGGCAGCGCGGGAATCGTCTCGAACGGCGACCGGTCCTTCGGCACCGTTTCCGAGCCGCTGGAGTACAGCCACGGCGGCGGGACGATCCGGATCGAGCCGCTCGATCCGGGAACCGGTGTCGAACTCGATCTGGTGTACGGCGACGGGTCGTTCGCCTGTACGGTACCGCCGGACGGCGCCGACGAGGCGACGATCGACGCCGTAACTCACTCGACGACGCCGTATCTCGCACCGTCGGACGAGGAGGCGGCAACCCACGCCGTCGCCGACGTCCTCTCGGACGTCGTCGTCATCGGCGATCTCGACGACGTCCGGATAGAGGCCGACCTCGGAGACGCCTATCACGCGCTGACGATCGGCGCTGCCCGACGGGCACGAGCGTGCGGTGCGTACGTCGAGCGAGGGGAACGATGAGTGGATCGATTGCGTTCGACAACTCCGGCACGCTCAGCGAGCCGACGGTCGTCGCCACCGCTCTCGTCGACGGCTACGAGTGGGCGACGCCGGTTCCGGGGGCCGATCCCGACCGGGGCCGGATCGCACTACTGAGTATCGATCACGACAGCGTCGATGCGCTCCGAACCGACGTCCCGATCGGACCGGCAATCGAACGGGGAGACGTTCCGACGTATCTCGCGCTCGCGAACGTTGGGGTGACGCCCGGGGAGGCGCGTGAAGCGCTGCTCGCCGAGCGGGAGACGCCCGCGTCGGTCGTCCCCGACCACGTCGACCGGGCGATCGACGCTGCTCCGGCCAGCGGTACGCAGAGCGCCGGCGCACAGCTGGTCGTCGATCTCGACGCGGAGCGAGCCGTGAAGGCGTTCGGATACACCGTGACGCCCCGAGCAGCCGCTCCCGAGGTCGTCACGTGGGCCGAAAGGGCGGGATTGGAGCCACACATCGTTTCGGGAGATTCCGAACCGGTGCTGCAGTCGATCGCCGAGACGGTCGGCATCCCGGCGGAAAACGTCCACCCCTACCAGTCGGCGGACGACAAGCGACGGACGGTCGAGGCGCTTGCGGATCCGGTCGTGATGGTCGGCGACTACGTCAACGACCGATTCGCCTTCGAGGTCGCCGACGCCGCCATCCTCGTCGCCGGCGAGGACGGCTTCCACGAGGCGCTTCGCGACCGGGTCGACGTCGAAGCGCCGACGCTCTCGGCGCTCCCGTCGGCCGTTGAGCTCCGAGAACTCGTGGGGAAAACGGCGTGAATCCCCGGCGCCTCCGGACGCTCCGGGAGACGCTCGATATCCATCGATCGGATCGGATCGACGATCCGTCGCTACAGGACAGCGCCGTTCTCGTCGCGCTCTGTGAACGCGCCGATGCGCTCGTCGTCCCCTTCGTACTCCGTTCGGATTACCGCTCGGAACACGCCGGCGAGATCGGACTGCCGGGCGGACGGGCCGACGACGACGAACCGCTCCGGCGGACGGCGCTCCGGGAAGCCGAGGAGGAGATCGGGTTGCCGAGCGACGCGGTCGACGTCGTCGGGCGACTGAGCGACGTCGCCACGCCGACCGGCTACCGGATCGCGCCGTACGTCGGCCACGTCGACGAACCGATCGAGTTCGTTCGCGACGAAACGGAGGTGGCGTCGCTGTATCTCGTTTCCCCCACCGAGTTAGCTGCCTCCCGCGAACACCGGCAGTTCGACTGTACCGCTCGATCGGTCGTCGGTCCCGCGGATCCGGCCGTCGCGGTTCGCGGCACGACGGCCGACATTCTCGCCGAGTTCTTCGACGTCGCTGGCGACGTTTTGTAGCCGCTATCGGCTCGGTCCCATCCGCGGATCGAGCACGTCCCGGAGTCCGTCGCCGAGCAGATTGAAGCCGAGCACCGCGAAGATGATCGCGACGCCGGGGAAGAAGCCGAACCACCAGGCACTCTCGACGTATCCCTTCGCCGTCTCCAGCATCGTCCCCCACGAGGGTTCCGGTGCCGGAATACCGACGCCGAGGAACGACAGCGACGCCTCGATCAGGATGGCGACCGCGGCGGTGATCGACGCCTGCACCATGATCGCCGACAGACAGAACGGGAGGATGTGAACGCCGAGAATCCGGAGGTGGGATGCACCGGTCGAGCGGGCCGCCTTGACGTGTTCCTCTTTGGCTGCCGAGGCTGCGCTGCCGCGCGTGATCCGAGCGAACTGCGGGATGAACACGATGCCGATGGCGATGATGATGTTCCGCAACCCCTGGCCGAAGACGGCGACGAGCGTCAGTCCGAGCAGAATTGCGGGGAAGGCAAAGAGCGAGTCCATCACTCTCATCAGGACGTTGTCGATCCAGCCGCCGAAGTACCCGGAGACGAGACCGACCGGGACGCCGATCGACATCGAGACGATCGGGACGAAGACGGCGACGGTGAGCGCGATCCGGGCGCCAGCGAGCACGCGCGAGAAGACGTCTCGTCCGTAGTTGTCCGTGCCGAATGGGTGCTCGAGCGACGGACCGGCGAGCGCGTTCGCGGTGTTCATGGTGGCGGGGTCGTGCGGCGCCAGATAGGGGCCGAACAGGCCGATGAAGACGAACGTCGAGAGTACCCCGGCGCCGGCCATCGCGAGCCGGCTCTTCCGGAACCGGACCGCGAACAGCCGGAGCCGTCGCATCCGGGTACTCTCGCCCCGTTCGTTCGATCTCGTGGATGCTGTGTCAGTTGCCATGGTTCACTCCCGGAGCTTCGGATTGAGGTAGAAGTACGTGATGTCGACCACCATGTTGACCAAGATGAAAAGCGCCGTGTAGATGATGACGACGCCCTGCAGCATGATGTAGTCGCGGGCGTGGATCGAGTCGATGAGGAGCCGACCCATCCCGGGGATCGAGAAGACGACTTCGATGACGACCGAGCCGCCGAGCAGGTAGCCGGCCTGCATCCCGATCACCGTGATGACCGGGATGAACGCGTTCTTCATCACGTGCCGGAGCACCCTGAGATCCGAGACGCCCTTCATCCGGACGGCGTTGGAGTACTCCTTGCGGATCTCCTCGAGCATCTCCGAGCGCAGCATTCGGGTGACGATCGCGGCCATCGCGGTTCCGAGGGTGACGCTCGGAAGGACGAGATATCTGATCCCCTCCAGTGGATCGTCGAGCGGGGAGACGTAGCCCGCCACCGGAAACCAGCCGATATACACGCCGAAGACGAGAAGCAGCATGATCCCGAGCCAGAAGTTCGGGATCGAGACGCCCAACAGTCCGAACGTGAGAGCAGCGTAGTCGGATTTGCTGTCCTGTTTCAGCGCGCTGATCGTGCCGGCTGGAATGGCGATCAGCAGCGAGACGAAAAAGCCACCCAGTGCGACGCTCAGAGAGATCGGCAGCCGGTGGGCGACGGCGGCGCTGACGGCCTGTCCCGTCATGTACGACTCGCCGAGATCGCCCCGGAGAAGCCCCGACATGTATTCGACGTACTGGACGTAGAGCGGCTGGTTCAGCCCCATCGACTCCCGGAGGTGTTCGATCTGCTGTGGATCGGCGTCGGCGCCGAGCATGATCACCGCCGGCCCGCCCGGAACGAGGCGGATCAGCGCGACGATGATGAACGACACCAGCAGAAGTACCGGGATCGCCGACAGGGCTCGCTTGATCGCGTACTGGTGGACTTCCGTCATCTGGTGAGTACGATTGCGGTTCCGATGGAATCGGGATACGTGTTCCGTTCTCGAGCGAGAACGGCGAGCGATTCGACCTGCGAGGCGGCGTTACGCCGTTATTCGTCCAGCCACACGGTCCAGTAGCGGTTGTACGGTAGGAACCACTCCTCGACGCCGTAGACGTTCTCACGGAGACCGATGACGTTCGGGGCGTGAGAGACCGATATCCAGGGGAGGTGATCCTGGACGAGCTCCTCCAGCTCCTCGTAGATCTCCAGGCGTGCGTCCTGGTCCATCTCTCGGCGTCCCTCGACGATCAACTCGCGGATGCGCTCGGCGTCGGGCTGGTCGTCGCCGTACTTGTTGTAGCCGCCTTCCTCGAGGAAGCCGAAGTAGTGGCGGTCGGGGTCCTCCTTGAACGGGACGGAGAACGCCATCGCACCGAAGTTGCTCGAGATGAAGTCGTCCAGCATCGTCCCCCAGTCGAGATTGTCGATCTCGGCGTCGATGCCGGCTTCAGTGAGGTTCGCCTGGAGGATCTCTGCGGATGCCTCCATGACCGGGTAGGCGCTCGTTGTCTTGATGACGAGGGTCTCGTCCTCGAGAGGATTGCCGGCCTCGTCGAGGATCTCCTGAGCACGTTCGAGGTCGCGCTCTCGGGTGTTTTCGAGGTCGTCGAAGTGCCAGAAGTTTCCTTCGGGATACGGCTGCCACGCGGGCGTTCCCAGCCCGGCGAGCGCCGTGTCGACGACGGCCTGACGGTCGAAGACGTGTGCGACGGCGCGTCGAACGTCCGGGTTGTCCCACGGCTCCCGGCTGCAGTTGATGTGGATCTGTGCCCATCCGGTACCGTCCTCGAGGAAGACTTTCGTGTCGTCTCCGTCCTGGAGCTGGTCGGCGTCGCGGTACGGAACGTCCCGTGCGAAGTCGACGTCGTCGTTGCGGACCGCGAGCCCCCTCGAATCCTCGTCGGGGATGATCGTGACCTCGACTTCGTCGACGTAGGGGTACTCCTCGTGACGGTAGTCGTCGAACGCCGTCAGGCGGAAGAAGTCGCCCTGCTGGTGTTCGTCGAAGACGAACGGACCGGTTCCGACCGGCTCCTGGAAGTCGCCGATCTCGCCGCCCTGATCCTCGACGGCCTCCTCGGGGATGACGACGAAGTTCGGGCGAGCGAGGAACGGGAGGAACGGTCCGAAGGAGTCCTCGAGTTCGATCTCGACCTCGTAGTCGCCGGTCGCCTCGGCGCCGGCGACGTTGTTCCGGATGTCGTCGGTCGCCGCGTCCTCGTCACGCATTCGATTGATCGAGTAGGCGACGTCTTCGGCGGTCAGTTCCCGGCTCACCGGCGGGTGGAACTGGATCCCTTCGCGGATCTGGAACGTGTAGACGAGACCGTCGACCGACCAGTCCTCGGCGATCGATCCGACGGTCTCGCCCTCCTCGAACGTGACCAGCGTTTCGCAGACGTTGTACACCGCGTTCCACGAGACGACGCTGGAGATGTTGTGCGGGTCCAGTCCCGTCAGCTCGGCCTCGTAGCCGACCCGAAGCGTCCCACCGTGGACCGGGTCGTCGGGCTCGTCGTCGGTATCGCCGTTTCCGTTGCCGTTTCCATTACCGTTGCCGTTTCCATTGCCGTTGCCGTTGCCCGTCTCCTCGGGGTCGTCGCCGGTACAGCCGGCGATCGTTGCCGCCGCGCCGGCGGCGCCAACTGCTTGCAGGAACGTTCGTCGGTCGGTTCGACTTTCGAGTTCGGATGTCTTGGGTGCCATTGTTCAGGGTTACGTTCACGCGAACGATCCACGCCAGCCGATCTCTCCGCTGTAGGACACGGAATAACGGCTTCTGATCGTATACACGGATTTCTACGGGTGGCGAAAAATAAACCTTCGCAATGTGTTGACGTACGGTTATTAATTACACAGTAAACGTACCGACAGCTCGCAATCGGCGAGGGGAAGCTCTTTATTCTCGCTAACATAGCTTCAGTCGAATGGCGGAACCGTTGCTCGAGGTCGAAAACCTGACGACGCAGTTTCACACCGACGAAGGAACGGTGTCGGCTGTCGACGGAATCTCCTACACGGTCGATCCGGGCGAGATCGTCGGCATCGTCGGCGAGAGCGGGAGCGGCAAATCTGTCTCGGTACGCTCGGTCGTCCGGCTCATCGACTCACCGGGACGGATCGAAGGCGGACACGTCTACTGGAAGGGGACGGACATCCTCCGGATGGACGCCGACGAGCTCCGCTCGCTCCGCGGCGACGAGATCGCGATGGTCTTTCAGGACCCCCGCGAAGCGTTGGATCCGGCACAGACGGTCGGTGCACAGATCATCGAGGCGGTTCGAGCCCACCGAGACGTGACGAAACGCGAGGGACGCGACCGCGCGATCGAACTGTTGACCGAGGTCGGCATCGCCAATCCCTCGGAGGCGATCAGTCAGTACCCTCACGAGTACTCCGGCGGGATGGCACAGCGGGCGCTGATCGCGATGGCGCTCGCCTCCGAACCCGACCTCCTCATCGCCGACGAGCCGACGACCGGTCTCGACGTGACGATACAGGCGCAGTTGCTCGATCTACTCAGGGAGCTACAGCAGCGTCGCGACATGGCGATCGTGATGATCTCTCACGACCTCGGCGTCGTCTCCGAGCTCTGTGAGACGTTGATCGTGATGTACGCCGGGCGGATCGCCGAACAGGGTGCGATCGAGGAAGTACTCGCGTCGCCGAAACACCCGTACACGCGGCTGTTTTTCGAGAGCGTCCCGCGGGTCGACAACCCCGACGCTCTGGAGCCGATCGCCGGCTCGCCGCCGAACCTCGCTTCGCCGCCGTCGGGGTGTCGGTTCCGCGACCGGTGTCCGGAGGCCAAGCCGCTCTGCGCCCACGATCGACCGCCGGAGGTCGAATTCGGAAACGGACACCGTGCAGCGTGTTTTGCGTCGACGGAGGAGTACCGTGACAGCGACGCGGTACCGCGTCCACGCCCCGAGAACGACCTCGAAACCGACGCCGCTGCGACGGAGGTGAGCGAGTGATGGCCTCGAGCGCCGCAGAACCCGAAGACGGGATCGATCGAACGGTCGAGCCGCTCCTCAGTGTCCGAGCTCTCAGACAGTATTATCCGATCCGGAGCGGGATTCTCAATCGGCACGTCGGTGACGTGAAGGCGGTTGACGGCGTCGATCTCGACGTCTTCCCCGGCGAGACACTCGCCATCGTCGGCGAGTCGGGCTGTGGGAAGTCGACGCTCGCCGAGACGATCCTTCGGCTCCACGAGCCGACGGACGGAACGGTCCGATTCCGCGGCGAGGACCTTTCGGAGTACGGTCGAGGCGAGCTGACGGCGTTCCGACGGGAGGTGTCGATGATCTTCCAGGATCCCCGTGCATCGCTCAACGAGCGAATGACCGTCGGTGCGATCGTCACAGAGCCGATGAAGATCCACGGACTGGCCGAGGGGAACCGTCGAGAGCGCGTCGAGGAACTGCTGGCGGAGGTCGGACTCGACCCCCAGGATCACTACGACCGATTCCCCCACGAGCTGTCGGGCGGCCAGTGTCAGCGCGTCGGCATCGCCCGCGCGCTCGCCGTCGAACCGTCGCTGCTCGTCGCCGACGAGCCCGTTTCGGCGCTCGACGTCTCGATTCAGGCGCAGATCCTCGAGTTGCTCTCGCGGCTTCAGGAGGAGTACGATCTCACGTTCCTCTTCGTGAGCCACGACATGAGCGTCGTCAGGCATATCGCCGATCGGGTTGCGGTGATGTATCTCGGCCGCGTCGTCGAACTTACCGACGTCGAGTCGCTGTTTTCGAACCCGCAGCATCCGTACACCGAAGCGCTCCTCTCGTCGGTTCCGAGCGTCGGTTCGGACGGCTCCGGCGATCGGATCCGGCTGGACGGAAGCCCGCCGGATCCGATCGATCCGCCCGCGGGCTGTAATTTCAACCCGCGGTGTCCGCTGAAGCCGCAGCTGTCGGACGCCGACCGAGAGCGCTGTGAGTCGGACGATCCCGACCTCGGCGACTGCGGCGTCGCGTGTCACTTCAGGCCGGAGTGAGTCGCCGTCGATACGACTGTTTAAAACCGACGACGACCAACCGGACACCAATGGACGTGGCCGACGTTTCCGGCGTCCCGCCGTGGTTCGCCGAGCAGCTCCGCGAGGAAGGGATCGAGTCGCTCTATCCGCCGCAGGCTGAGGCGGTCGAGGCCGGCGTGACGGACGGCGAGAGCCTCGTCGCGTCGGTTCCGACCGCGAGCGGTAAGACGCTCGTCGCGGAGCTCGCGATGCTGTCGGCGGTCGGTCGGGGCGGGAAGGCACTTTACATCGTCCCGCTGCGGGCGCTGGCCACAGAGAAGTACGAGGAGTTCCGCGAGTTCGAGCGCCATGGCGTCGAGGTGGGTGTCTCGACCGGCAACTACGAGGCCGACGGCGAGTGGCTCGCTCGAAAGGACGTCGTCGTCGCGACGAGCGAGAAGGTCGACTCGCTCGTTCGGAACGGCGCGGGGTGGCTCGACGAGCTGGACTGCGTGGTCGCCGACGAGGTTCACCTCGTCGACGACTCGAGTCGCGGCCCGACGCTGGAGGTGACGCTCGCGAAACTCCGGCGGATCAACGCCGCCCTGCAGGTGGTCGCGCTGTCCGCGACGGTCGGCAACGCCGCCGAGCTGGCCGACTGGCTCGACGCCGAACTGGTCGACTCGACGTGGCGACCGATCGAGCTTCGAAAGGGGGTCCACTACGGACAGGCGCTACATTTCGGGGACGGCGAGACGAGGGAGCTCGGCGTCGGACGCAGCGAGAAGCCGACCGCGGCGATCGTTCGGGAGACGCTCGCCGACGGCGGTTCGACGCTCGTGTTCGTCAACTCCCGGCGGAACGCCGAAGCCGCCGCCGATCGGCTCGCCTCGACGACGCGGGAGTTCCTCGACGCCGAAGAGACCGCGCGGCTGTCCGCGCTGGCGGAGGAGATTCGATCGGTATCCGACACCGAGACGAGCGAGTCGCTCGCGGCGGCCGTCGAGCGCGGGGCGGCGTTTCACCACGCCGGCTGTTCGAGCGAGCACCGGTCGCTCGTCGAGGACGCGTTTCGGGATCGCCTCATCAAGGTGGTCGCGGCAACGCCGACGCTCGCGGCGGGGGTCAACACGCCGTCTCGACGCGTCGTCGTCCGCGACTGGCGGCGCTACTCCGGTGATGCCGGGGGGATGCAGCCACTCTCCGTGCTCGAGGTTCACCAGATGATGGGTCGGGCCGGACGCCCCGGACGGGATCCGTACGGCGAGGCGTTGCTCCTCGCCAACAGCCACGACGAACTAGAGGAGCTGCTGGAGCGGTACGTCTGGGCCGAACCGGAGCCGGTTCGATCGAAGCTCGCCGCGGAGCCGGCGATGCGAACGCATCTGCTCGCGACGGTCGCCTCGGGCTTTGCCGGGTCCCGCTCCGAGCTGCTGGCGTTTCTCGATCGGACGCTGTACGCGACTCAAACCGAGGAGACGGGACGACTCGAGCGGGTCGTCGACGAGACGATCGCCTATCTGGAGGCGAACGGCTTCCTCGAGGGTTGGGACGGTCTCTCGGCGACGAGCCTCGGTCACACCGTCTCCCGGCTCTACCTCGATCCGATGAGTGCCGCCGAGATCATCGACGGACTCGAGGACGCCGCGGAGCCGACGGCGATGGGTCTCTACCATCTCGTCTCCCGAACGCCGGACATGTACGAGCTCTATCTCCGCTCCGGCGATCGCGAGGAGTACACGATGACCGCATACGAGCGCGAGTCGGAGTTCCTCGGCCCGATGCCGAGCGAGTTCGAGGAGGGACGCTTCGAGGACTGGCTCTCGGCACTGAAGACGGCGTGTATGCTCGAGGACTGGGCCGAGGAGACCGACGAGGATCGGATCGCCGAGCGGTACGGCGTCGGCCCCGGTGACATCCGCGGGAAGGTAGACACCGCCGAGTGGTTGCTCGGCGCAGCCGAACGGCTCGCGAGCGAACTCGACCTCGACTGCGTGATCGCGATCAGGGAGGCCAAAAAGCGGGTCGAGCACGGCGTGGGCGAGGAGCTGATCGAGCTGGTCGGGGTTCGCGGCGTCGGTCGCAAACGCGCCCGCCGGCTCTTCGACGCGGGGATCGAGAGCCCCGCAACCCTTCGGGAGGCGGACAAGGCGACGGTGTTGGCGGCTCTCCGGGGGCGCGAGAAGACTGCCGAGAGCGTCCTCGAGGCGGCGGGCCACCGCGACCCGGACATGAGCGACGTCCGCCCCGATCCCGACGCCGCGGTCGACGAAGACGACGAGCCGACCGGCGACGAACAGGCCCAGTCGAGCCTGGGTGACTTCTGATGGAACTGCTGGAGGGGACGGTGACGATCGAGGACGTCGACTCGTTCGTCTCGACGCTCGATCGGATCGGCTCCGAGCACGGGTCGACGGTGCAAGCGTTCGACGCTCGCTACGTCACGTCGCGGCGTCACCTCGAGCGGGCCGTCGAACTCGCCGATCGCGAGCGCTCGCGCGGGGAGGGGATCGCCCGCGATCGCGGCGTCGAGATCCTGTTGTACGCTGCCGGCCGACGGCAGATCGATCGAGCGCTCGAGATGGGCGTCGGGGAGGGGCGAACGCCGGTCGTCGTGTTGGTCGACGGCGGCGACGAGTCGGCGGCCGCCGGCGCGGTTTCGGAGCTGCTTTCGCCGGCCTCGACGCTCGGTGCGTACGACGAAGCCGCAGTTCGGGAGTTCTTCGACGTCAGTGCCGAGGAGCTCGCGGCGACGGACGCGACGCTCGACGATCTGGTTCGCGAGCGGGTGGCGCTGCTCGTCGTCGAGCGGTAGCGGAGCAATGTGGTTTCGGTGCGAAAGCGTTGCCCTTTAGGAATGAGTCGGCGTTCGATCGTCCCCGTCAGTCATCGACGAGGACGACCGCTTCGCCGTCAATGACGAGCTCCTCGCCCTTCGAGACGGTCGTCCGAAGCCGGTATCGCCCGCCCCCGAGCGCTTCCGCGATCTCGATCTCGGCCGTGACCCGGTCACCGAGCCGGACGGGCGCTCGGAACTCGAGATCCTGTGAGAGATAGACGACGTGGCCCGGGAGTCGGGCGAGTGCGGCACTTATGAGGCCTGCGGCGAGTACGCCGTGGACGATTCGTCCCTCGAAGCGGCTCTCGTCGGCGACCTCCTCGTCGAGGTGGAGCGGGTTCGTGTCGCCGGAGGCGGTCGCGAACCGGTCGACGTCGGCCTCCGAGATCATTTTGGTAAACCTGAGCGTGTCGCCGACGGAGAGTTCGTCGCTGACGTCGCTTTCGATCTTCCACTCCGGAAGGTCAACCGCGGGCTCGATTCGATCGTCGGTCCGATCGCCGTTCGAGCTGAACGCCGAGAGGGCGGTCCGGTTGACGGCGACGGCGCCTTCCAGTGCGCGTACTGACGCCCGCGACCACGTCTCGAAAATCGAATAGGGGCTCGTACTCATTGCTGTCACTATGCGAAGCAATTATAAAAAAACTGTGAGGTGAATGTCGGCGCTTTTATTCGGGACGTCGGTGTGGCGCCTCGACGGGAGCGCGCTCCCGCGTTCACGCGGTGCTGTACGGTAGATCCCGTCGCGTCGTTGGATGGAACTGAATCTTTCTACCATTTCTCACCATCGAATGGCATTTAAT
>SKTU01000030.1 GCA_007122455.1 Haloarculaceae archaeon
GTGCAAGTACGCCGGCGTCGAGAGCGTCTCGACGAACGGACGGCTCGCCGTCGAGGTCGAACTCGATCGCGATCGGTACCGCCGGAACTACTACGTTCACTCCAACTACGGTCGGCGGTTCAACGACGGGCTCTCGCGACTGCTGGCGTACCACTGCGCGAGAGCGGCGAACACGAACGTGACGGTCGCCGTCGCCGACCACGGGTTCACGCTCTCGATGCCGCTCAACCGGAAGATCGACATCGACGACGTCGTCGACGAGACGAACGCCGCTGACGTTCGCGAGGACCTCAGGGCCGCCATCGAGGGAACGGATCTCCTGAAGCGGTACTTCAGGATCAACGCGACGCGCTCGCTGATGATCCTCAAGCGGTACAAGGGCCGCGAGAAATCCGCGAGCCAACAGCAAGTCTCCAGCGAGATGCTGCTGGGATTCGCCGAGGAGAAGCGGGAGTTCGCGGTGATGGAGGAAACCTACCGGGAGATCCTCGAGGACAAACTCGACGTCGCGGCGATCGAACCGTTTCTCGAATCGGTCGAATCGGGAGATATCGACGTGACGACGAGCCGCGTCGACAGCCCGTCGCCGAGGGCGTTCGGATTAGCGACCCTCGCGGCGAGCGACGTCGTGCTCGCCGACGACGAGTCGGCCGTGCTTCAGGAGTTCCACGATCGGGTGATGGCCGAGATCGGCGAGACCGAGCGGATAACGGCCCGCGAGTAGTCGCGTTTCCTCTCAAACCAACAGCGTGTTCAGCGCCTCCGGCACCACCAGAACGCGACTTCCGGGCTCAATCGCGTCCTCGACGCTGTCGGCCGCGTGCATGAGACACTCCTCGACGACCGCCGGCGACTGGCTGTTCGTGATGTAGACATCGTGATCCAGGAGGGCCCGGGCGACGACGAACGCGCGCTGGGCTCCGGGTTCGTACCCCTTGCGCATCTCCTCGTAGACGGCCTCGGCCGACTCCGAGGAGGAGAGCCGCTCGTAGAACCGCTGCTCGCCGGTTCCCTGTCCGGGCCCCTCGGGAAGCTCGGCGGGGAGAACGACCCTCCCGCCGGGTTTCAGTGGGTTCTTCGCGCCGAGGATGACGTAGGTCGCGGCTCGCGTCGTCTGATAGAGGTTGGCGTCCTTCGGTGCACCGACGCCGCCGAGGACGACGTCGTAGCCGCCCTCGACTTCGACCGAGAGCGCGCGCTTGGCCGATTCGGCGAGGTCGTCGACGACGGCCCGCGGATCGCCTGCGGCGACGTCGAGAATGCCGGCCGGACCGTGGGTGACGTTGATACTGAACTCCAGGCCGGCCAGTTCGCCGGCCTCGTCGACTGCAGTTCGGAACGGGTTCCCGTCGACGCGGCCGAGACGGACGTCGTCCTTCGAGAGCATCTCCGGTCCGTGGGTGTAGCGGATCAGGGGCTCGCCGCCCGCGCCGATCGCGACTGTCTTCCCGCCGCCGGAGAAGCCGGCGTACTGATGGGGCTCGACCATCCCGGTCGCGATCACGCGGTCTGCCTGCGTAACGCGCCGATTGATCCGGACCTCGGCGCCGTCGACCTCCCCGACGACGACCGTGTCGTCGGGATCGTGGTTCACGGCCAGGTCGGCGTGCTCGCCGAGCGCAGACTCGATCTCCTCGTCGGTCATCGGCCGGTGGAGGCCGAGCCCGAGGACGATCGTCACCTGTTCGCGGGCGATTCCGACCCGCTGTAGTTCCGAGAGCAGCACGTCTACCAGTACGTCGTCCGGCGTCGCCCGAGTGACGTCGGTGACGACGATCGCCACCGTGTCGTCCGGTTCGACGCGGTCGACGAGTGGCGGTCCGTGCGGATCCGCGACGGCCCGTTCGGCGGCCGATCGCACGTCGACCGGCTCACCGCCGTCCGGTTCCGCGACCGTCACGTCACACTGTTGCAGCTCGAATTCGACAGTCCCGTTACCGAGTGGTAGTTCCATGGTGGATCACCCTTTGATGTTGCAGACCGGCGCTACGCGAACGACCTTGTCGCCGATCCCGAGTTCGTCACTCACGCGGACCACTTCGTCCACGTTCTTATAAACTCCCGGTGCTTCCTCGGCGATCGTGGCGCCGCTTTGGGCTTTGACGTACACCTGCTGGGTCCGAAGGTCCTCCTGGACGTCGCCGCCCCAATACTCGCTTTTCGCCTGCGTTCGCGACATGAGCCGCCCCGCTCCGTGGGCCGTCGAGCCGAACGTGAGATTCATCGATTCGGGGCCGCCGCGGAGAACGTACGAGCCGGCGCCCATGCTTCCGGGGATGATGATCGGTTGTCCGACGTCGCGGAAGACCGACGGTATCTCCGGCCGGCCGGCCGGGAACGCTCGGGTGGCACCCTTCCGATGGACGTACAGCTCGCGCGGTTCGGTGTCGACGGCGACGTCGCTGCCGGCCGGGTTGCCGTCCGAGTCGATGCCGACGTCGTGGACCTCCTTCTTGGCGATGTTGTGTGCCACGTCGTAGAGCAGCTCCATTCCGAGCGACTCCCAGTCGTCGTCGAAGACGTCCTCGAAGACCTCTCGGGTGCGATGGGTGATCAACTGGCGGTTCACCCACGCGAAGTTGATCGCGGCGCACATCGCCCCGTAATACTCCTCGGCGAGCTGTGAGCCGGCCGGTGCCGCCGCGAGCTCCTTGTCGGGGAGCTGCTCAAGCAGTCCGCTGTGGGCCTGCTCGATCTTCCGGAGGTAGTCGTTGCAGATCTGATGTCCCAGTCCCCGCGACCCGCAGTGGATCAGCACGACGATCTGGTTCTCTTCGAGACCGTACGTCTCCGCGACCTCGGGCAGGAAGACGTCGGTGACGCGCTGGACCTCGAGGAAGTGGTTGCCGGAGCCGAGCGACCCCATCTGGTTGTGGCCACGGTCCTTCGCCTTCTGGGACACCGCCGAGGGGTCGGCGTCGTGGCGAACGCCCTCGTCCTCACAGTGTGCGAGGTCGTCGGCGACGGCGTATCCCTCCTCGCGGGCCCACTCCATACCTCGTTCGAGGGCTGCTTCGATCGCGTCGTGGTCTCCTTCGATGACGCCGCCGCCGCCCAATCCCGACGGGATCGCCTCGAACAACGCGTCGACGAGCGTCTCCTCGTTCCCACGGACGTCGTCGTAGGTGAGGGAGCTCTTGACGAGTCGAACGCCGCAGTTGATGTCGTACCCGACCGCACCGGGGGAGATGCAGCCGGTTTCGGTGTCGATGCCGGCGACCCCGCCCACCGGGAAGCCGTACCCCTGATGACCGTCGGGCATACAGATCGCGTGGTTCCGTATCCCCGGAAGGTGGGTCGTGTTTCTGAGCTGTTCCAGCGTTCGGTCGGCCTTGATCTCCTCCAGCAGCGCCTCGCTCGCGAGGATGCGGGCGGGAACGCGCATGTCGCCCTCCCGCGGGATCTCCCAGACGTACTCCCGGACCTTCTGTAGCGTGATGTCGCCCGCTTGGAACGTCGTCATGTGTTACTGTGGGTCGGCCAGCAGCCAATAGCTTACGACCGGTCGTGGCCGGAGCCGTTAACCGGCCGCGCGCCAACGTACGGATAGATGGTTCGAGGTCGGGTGATGGCGTACGTCGGTCGGGTCAGAGCTGCGGTTCGAAACACCATCGAGGAGGAGCACCCACCACGGAAGGTCGCCGGAAGCTTCGCGCTCGGGGCGTTCATCACGATGCTCCCGACACTCGGCGTCGGATTGCTGGTGTTCGTCGTGCTCGCGTCGGTTTTCGACTCGATCAGCAAGGTCGGGCTGTTCGCGTCAGTCGTCGTCTTCAACCCCGTCGTCAAGTGGGGCGTCTACGCTGCCAGCTTCGCACTCGGCGTCTTGCTGCTGGGGCCGGTCGACGGCGTCTCTGCAGCCGACGTCTCCCTGCAGGCCGGTCCGGAGATCCTCGTTCGACTGCTGGTCGGCAACTTGATACTCGCGATACTCGCGACGGTCGTCAGTTATCTCGCAGTCTACCGGATTACCGTCGCCTACCGGCGCTCTGAACTAGGCGAACTCATCGGTGAAACCGTCGAGGAGCTCATCGACGATATTGACGAGCCCGAGGACGTCTGA
>SKTU01000121.1 GCA_007122455.1 Haloarculaceae archaeon
AAGGAGGACCCGACGATCCAGATCGAGATCAACGAGGACACCGGCGAACACCTCATCTCCGGGCAGGGCGAGCTTCACCTCGAGGTCATCACCCAGCGTATCGAGCGCAATCAGGGGATCCCGGTTAACACCGGTGAACCGATCGTCGTCTACCGAGAGGCGCCGCAGAGTACCTCCCGCGAGGTCGAGGGCCGATCGCCGAACAACCACAACCGGTTCTACATCACCGTCGAACCGCTCGGCGACGAGATCGTCGACGCGATCAAACTCGGCGAGATCTCGATGGACATGCCCGAACTGGAGCGCCGTGAAGCGCTCATCGAGGAGGGCATGGACAAGGACACCGCTCAGAACGTCGAGCACATCCACGGGACGAACGTCTTCATCGACGACACGAAGGGGATCCAGCATCTCAACGAGACGATGGAGCTCGTCATCGAGGGGCTCGACGAGGCACTCGACGACGGGCCGCTCGCGGCCGAACCCGTTCAGGGTGCGCTGCTGCGGCTCCACGACGCCCGGCTCCACGAGGACGCCATCCACCGCGGTCCGGCACAGGTCATCCCCGCGGTTCGCCGCGCGGTGCACAACGCGCTCATCGACGCGGACATCAAACTGCTCGAGCCGATCCAGCAGGTCCGACTCGACGTGCCGAACGAGCACATGGGTGCCGCGTCCGGCGAGATCCAGGGTCGACGCGGCCGCGTCGACGACATGTATCAGGAGGGCGACCTCATGGTGGTCGAGGGGATCGCGCCGGTCGAGGAGATGATCGGCTTCTCCAGCGACATCCGCTCGGCGACCGAAGGGCGCGCCTCGTGGAACACCGAAAACGCCGGCTTCCGCGTGATGGCCGACAACCTCCAGCCCGACAAGATCACCGAGATCCGCGAGCGGAAGGGGATGAAGCTCGAACTCCCCGAACAGATCGACTACTTCTAAGCTCGTTCGCGAGCGTTTTCTCGACGAGCCAAGAGCGACACGTCGAAGTCAGTGCCCGCTGTAGCCCGTCACATGTCCGCTGCGTACCAGTTCGTCGACGTCGTCGTGGCGATGATTCTGGCGTTCCTGACGCTCGTGGTGTTCAGTACCGTCTTTCCGGCGTTCGCGTTTACGATGCCGACGATCGTCGCCTGCACGTACTACTTCTCGAGGAACCCGTGGGGATCGCCGAAGGGCGAGGAGTACAACGAGCGGATCGACGAGATCTACGATCAGTGGCTCCCGTTCTGATAACGGAAGTAATTGCGACCGGCGGCGGCCTTATACGACGGCAGGTGTGAGAGGGTGATGATGAGCTACCGCCAGGAGGTGCGTCGATGAGCGAAACCGACGCGCGCTCCTACACCGTCCGGCTGGAACTGGTAGACGAACCAGGAGAGCTGTTACGCGCGCTCGAGCCGATAGCTGACAACGGCGGAAACCTGCTGTCGATATTCCACGAGCGCGGTAACCTCACGCCGCGAGGACGCATACCGGTCGAGGTCGATCTGGAGGCGACCCCCGGGAAATTCGACGACATCGTCGAGGCGCTTCGCGAGGCCGGAGTCAACGTCATACAGGCCGGTGCCGAGCGGTACAGCGAGGAGCTGACGGTCGTGATCGTCGGTCACCTCGTCGAGACCGATCTCTCGGATACCCTCCAGCGGTTCCAGGAGTGCGGTGGTGCGTCCGTCGCCGATCTGTCGCTGTCGGCACCCGCCGGTACCGGCGACGTCTCGAGCGCTCGGCTGCGTCTCGTCGCCAGCGAGGGTCGATCCGAGCGGGCGCTATCGACGCTTCGGGGGGTCGCGGCCGAGAAGGATCTTCGCGTGATCGAGCCGCTCACGGAGGGGTCGGCGTGAGACTCGCCGTGGTGGGCGCCGGCGCGGTCGGCGCCTCCGTCGTCGAACTGGCTGGCGAGTACGACCACGAGATCGTCGCGCTCGCGGATTCCTCGAGTGCAGCGGTCGACGATTCGGGGCTCGACGCCGCGTCGGTGCTGGACCGAAAGCGCGACTCCGGACGGGTCGGCGACGCCGACCCTGCGGACGCGCTCGAGGCCGACTACGACGTCCTGGTCGAGGCGACGCCGACGACGCTTGGCGACGCCGAGCCGGGCTTTTCGCACCTCCGACGGGCGCTCGAGCGGGATCGCCACGTCGTGTTGGCGAACAAGGGGCCCGTCGCGGAGCGGTACGGCGAGGTCCGATCGCTCGAAGCCGACTCGAGGGGGAGCGTTCTCTTCGAGGCGACAGTCGGCGGGGCGATTCCGGTGCTGTCGACGATCGACGATCTCAACGGCCAGGTGACCGCTGCGAGGGGGATCCTCAACGGAACGGCGAACTTCATACTCAGTCGGATGGCCGCCGAGGGGCTCGGCTACGAGCACGTTCTCGCGGAGGCCCAGGACCTCGGCGTCGCGGAAGCCGATCCGACGTTCGACGTCGAGGGGACCGACGCGGCGCTGAAATGCGTCATCCTCGCGAACGTCCTCTACGACGACAGCTACGCGCTTGAGGACGCCGACGTCGAGGGGATCGCCGATCTCCCCGGCAGCGCGCTCGAACTCGCCGCCGAGGACGGGCGGACGGTCCGACTGATCGGCGAAGTCGCCGACGGCGCCGTTCGAGTCGGTCCGCGGCTCGTTCCCGAGACCGATCCGCTTTCGGTGTCGGGGACACAGAACATCGTTCAGCTGGAGACGAGCCACGCTGGACGGCTGAACATCTCCGGTCGCGGCGCTGGCGGTCCCGAGACCGCAAGCGCGGTACTGGCCGACGTGGGCCGGTTACCGCCGCTTGAGTGAGCTATCGTTCACCGTGCGAATCGTCCGCAAAACGCCGTACGCGGCCGCGACGCCGGGATACGGTATCGAAATCGTTTTATGAGCAACTACCGAAAGATTCCGATATAGCGCATTCGCGCGTGAGCAACAAATGAGCGACAAACCACACCAGAACTTGGCCGTCATCGGCCACGTCGACCACGGAAAGAGTACGATGGTCGGGCGACTCCTCTTCGAGACGGGGAGCGTACCGGAGCACGTAATCGACCAGTACCGAGAGGAAGCCGAAGAGAAGGGTAAGGGCGGATTCGAGTTCGCCTACGTCATGGACAACCTCGCCGAGGAGCGCGAGCGCGGCGTCACCATCGACATCGCCCACCAGGAGTTCGACACCGACACGTACTACTTCACGATCGTCGACTGTCCGGGCCACCGCGACTTCGTCAAGAACATGATCACTGGCGCGAGCCAGGCCGACAACGCGGTGCTCGTCGTCGCGGCCGACGACGGCGTCCAGCCCCAGACCCAGGAGCACGTCTTCCTCGCCCGCACGCTGGGCATCGACGAGCTCATCATCGCGGTCAACAAGATGGACCTCGTCGACTACGACGAGGGCAAATACGACGACGTCGTCGAGGAAGTGACCCAGCTGCTCAAGCAGGTCCGCTTCGACACCGACGACGCCTCGTTCATTCCCACCTCGGCGTTCGAGGGCGACAACGTCTCGGAGGAGTCCGACAACACGCCGTGGTACGACGGCCCGACGCTGCTCCAGGCACTGAACGACCTGCCGGAGCCGCAGCCGCCGACGGACGCACCGCTTCGACTCCCGATACAGGACGTTTACACCATCTCCGGCATCGGTACCGTCCCGGTCGGTCGGGTCGAGACGGGGATGCTGAACACGGGCGACAACGTCTCCTTCCAGCCGTCGGACGTCGGCGGCGAAGTCAAGACGATCGAGATGCACCACGAGGAAGTCCCGCAGGCCGGTCCGGGCGACAACGTCGGGTTCAACGTTCGCGGCATCGGCAAGGACGACATCCGCCGCGGTGACGTCTGTGGACCCGCCGACGATCCGCCGACGGTCGCCGAGACCTTCCAGGCGCAGATCGTCGTCATGCAGCACCCCTCGGTCATCACGGCCGGCTACACGCCAGTCTTCCACGCACACACGGCGCAGGTCGCGTGTACGTTCGAGTCGATCGACAAGAAGATCGACCCCTCCTCCGGCGAAGTCGCCGAGGAGAACCCCGACTTCATCCAGTCGGGCGACGCTGC
>SKTU01000002.1 GCA_007122455.1 Haloarculaceae archaeon
CCGACCGGATAGCGCGGCCGATCAGAGCGCCCGCTCGATCGACTCGGCGGTCGCCTCGCCGATCCCCTCGACGCTGGTCAGCTCGCTCCGTGAGGCAGCTCGAACGCCGTCGACGCTCCCGAATCGCCGGAGGAGACGACTCCGGATTTCGGGGCCGACGCCGGAGACGTCGTCGAGCGGCGTCGAGACCTCGTCGCGAACCGTCTGGTGGTACTGGACCGCGAAGCGGTGAGCCTCGTCGCGGATCCGCTGTAGCAGGTGAAGTGCCGGCTCGTCGTCCGGGAGGTCGACGACGCCATCGGGCGTCACGACCCGCTCGTCGGCCTTCGCGAGGGCGATCACCGGGATCTCCCAGCCGATCTCCGCGAGCGCGCTCCGGGCCGCTCGGAGCTGTCCCTCGCCGCCGTCGATCACCAGGAGATCCGGATCCGGCCGGTCGTCGCGTCCCTCCACGGCCCTCGTCGCCCGCCACCGGAGCAGCCGGCGCATGTTCGCGTAATCGTCGTTCGTCTCCTCGAGTTTCTTTCGTCGGTAGGCCGGCTTCTCGGGAGCACCGTCGACGAACGACACGTTGCTCCCGACGGCGGCCTTCCCGCCGGCGTGGCTCACGTCGAACCCCTCGATCCGTTCGGGACGCTCGATCTCCAGTGCGACGGCGAGTGCGCCGGTGCCGTCCGATGCGACGGTTCGTCGACGGGCGTTCTTCAGCGCCAGTTCGACCAGCGTCGCCTCCCGGCCGGCACCGGGAACGCGGACGGATACCCCTTCGGATTCGAGCCACCGGTCGACGTCGGGGTCGCCGTGCCGCTCCGGCAAGAGGAGCGCGTCCGGGAGCGGGCGGTCGGCGTAGAACTGTCGAACGAATCCCGCCAGTACCGCCGCGATGCGGTCCTCTCCGTCCGGAGCGTCGACGCGGTGCCGCTCGCGATCGACCAGCTTTCCGTCCTCGCTGTGGAGCCGCGAGACGGTCGCGCTGTCGCCCTCGATCGCGACGCCGATCACGTCGACGATCCGCTCGTCGTTGGAAACGACGGCGTCACCGCCGCCGACACCGAACGCCTCGACCGCCGCGAGCCGATCTCGGAGCGACGCCGCCCGCTCGAACGAACGCTTTTGAGCGGCGGCTTCCATCTCCCGACGGAGCGGTTCGGCGAGAGCGCCGGTTTCGCCCTCCAGAAACCGGACGACCGATTCGACATCCTCGGCGTAGGCAGTCTCCGAGATCTCGCCGGTACAGGGCGCCGTACAGAGCCCCATCTCGTAGTCGAGACACGGGCGGTCCCGTCCGGCGTACTTGTGGTCCGAACAGCCGCGGAGCCCGTATATCTCCCGGATCGCCTTCAGCACCGTCTCGGCCCGTCCCTTGTCGGTGTACGGTCCGAACACCGTCGCCCCGCCGTCCGGATCGCGAGTGATCTCGAGCCGCGGAACGGGATGACCGGTGATCTGAACCATCGGATAGGACTTGTCGTCCTTCAACCGGACGTTGTACCGCGGCTGGTGGCGCTTGATCAGGTTCGCCTCCAGGAGCAACGCCTGCGTCTCGGTGTCCGTCACCGCGAAATCGATCGCGTCGGCCCGCTCGGTCATCCGCCGAACGCGCTCACTCCGTGGATCGACGTACGACCGGACGCGGCTCGCGATGTCGACCGCCTTCCCGACGTAGAGCACCGTACCGTCGGCTTCGAAGAGGTAGACGCCGGGCTCTCGGGGGAGATCGCTCGCACGCTCGCGGATCGACGACGCCTCCATCGTGTCCGACTACTGCCTCGACGGGATTGAAGCTGACGTCCGAGCGCCATCGACGGGGATATTAACCGCTCGAGGCCCAACCGCGAGCATGACCGAACGTCTCTGGCTCGTCGAGCGAAGCTACACCGACCGAGATATCGTCGTCCTCGTCTACGCGACGCCGGACGGCGAGCGGCGACTCAGAAAGGAGCTATCGGCGACGATGCTGTCCCGAACGACCGTCACGGCCGCTATCGACGCCGATCCCGATCGACTCAAGTCGGTCGAGGACGCCGAGACGCGCGAACGGTACGCCGACGAGGTCGACCGCGTCCGTGTCGACTACGCCCCCGAGGACCCGATCTGACGGAGAAAGCTGAAGGCCTATAGGTGATCGGGCAGAATCAACGTCCATGGCTGCCATCGAGCTGAACGGCGTCGAGAAATCCTTCGGCGACGTCCGCGCACTCCGCGGCGTCGACCTCACCGTCGAGGAAGGTGAGGTGTTCGGCTTTCTCGGACCGAACGGTGCCGGCAAGTCGACGACGATCAACGTCCTCCTCGATTTCGTCAGGGCCGATTCGGGTACGGCTCGCGTACTCGGTCGCGACGCCCACCACGACAGCGTCGCGGTTCGGGAGCGGACCGGCGTCCTCCCTGAAGGTTTCGGGGTCTACAGCCGGCTCTCAGCTCGCGAACACGTCGAGTTCGCGATCGACTCGAAGGAGACCGATCAGAACCCGGAGCAGCTGCTCGAACGCGTCGGCCTCGGTGACGCCGTCGATCGGAACGCCGGCGGCTTCTCGACTGGGATGAAGCAGCGACTCGCCCTGGCGATGGCGCTCGTCGGCGACCCGGAGCTGTTAGTTCTGGACGAACCCTCCTCCGGGCTCGATCCGAACGGCGCTCGGGAGCTCCGCGAGATCGTCCGCGAGGAGGCCGACGACGGGACGACCGTCTTCTTCTCGTCGCACATTCTCGGACAGGTCGAGGCGGTCTGTGATCGGGTCGGCATCATCCGGGACGGCGAGCTCGTCGCCGTCGACTCGATAGACGGGCTCCGGGACACCGTCGGCAGCGGTTCGACGCTCGTCGTCGAAGTGGAGTCGCTCCCCGACGACGCGGTCGACGCAGTCATCGCCCTCGAGGGAGTCGACGGGGTGACTGCCGACGGCAACACGCTCAGAGTGTCGTGCTCCGACGACGCCAAGACGGCGGTCATCGGGGCACTCGAGGACGGCGGCGCGGCAGTCGCCGACTTCGAGACGAAGGAGTCCTCGCTCGAGGAACTGTTCGCGGCGTACACGGAGGAACGATGAGCTGGCGAGCCGTCGCCGAGAAGGATTTCCGGGACGCGATCCGTTCGCGGTGGCTGTGGGCGCTGTCCGGACTCTTCGTCCTGCTGTTCTCGACGCCGGGAATACTCCGGTTCTACTTCGGCGTCGGCGACGTCGAAGGGCAGGAGGCGGAGGCTGCCGGCGGGATCGTCGTTCTCTTCATCCACATGATGAAGGAGATGACGGCCCTTCTCGTGCCGATCATCGCGATCGTGATCGCCTACGCAGCGCTCACCCGCGAGCGCGAGACGGGAACGATGAAGTTGCTGCTGTCGCTGCCGCACGACCGATACGAGGTCGTCTTTGGAAAACTGCTCGGACGTAGCGCAGTCATCGCGATCCCGATCCTCGTCGGCTTCGCCGTCTGCGGCCTCTTTCTGCTCCCGGCCGCAACCGGCTTCGCAGTTGGGCGCTACGTCGGTTTCGCTGTACTGACGGCACTACTCGGCGTCGTCTTCGTCGGCATCTCGGTCGGAATTTCGGCGGCGGCCAACAGCCAGCGACAGGCGATGGTCGGAACGGTCGGGACGTACGTCGGCTTCCTCGCGGTGTGGAATCCGCTCACCGGCGAACTCGCCGAGCAGAGCGTCGATCTGGTCGGCAGCTCCGAGCGGAGCAGATATCTGATAGAGCTGTTCTTGACCCTGTTGAACCCGATGGAGGCGTACAAGACGCTGGCCGATTCGCTCGTCTTCGAGAGCGCACTTCAGGCGCGACAGGCGGCGTTCGGTTTCTTCCTCTTCCCGGATCCGGCGGCGATCGAGGCGCTCGGCGACGATCTGCCGATCGTCTTCACCGATCCGTTCGTCGTCGTCTACCTCCTCCTGTGGCTCGTCGTCCCGATCACGATCGGGATGTACGTCTTCGAACGGCGGGATCTCTAGCCGTCGCGAGACAGCTTTTTGTCGCTTCGTGTCGTCAGTTTCCGTCCGGGTGATACGACCGATGTCACGAAATCCGTTCGACGAGATCGAACGAATGTTCGACCGCATGAGCCGTCAGTTCGAGCGTTTCGACGAAGATCTGCTCGAGGGATCGATACCCGTCGACGTCGCGGACACCGGGGACGAGTTCGTCGTCACCGCGGATCTGCCGGGATTCGACGCCGACGAAATAAACGTCGAGTACACCGGCAACTCGTTGACGATCTCGGCGACGCACACCGACGAGGAAGCCGACGACGCCGGAACCGACGAGTTCCGGTACATCCGGCGCGAACGCCGCCATCGTTCGCTCAGCCGGACGATCCGACTGCCCGAACCGATCGACAGCGACGACGCCGAGGCGACGCACCGCAACGGCGTGTTGTCCGTCGAGCTACCGAAGGAGCGCGGCGAGGACAGCCGGAACATTCCGATCAGCTGATTTAAAAACGGGACGTTCGGACGTTCATCATTCGCTACGCTGCGAGCAGTTCGAGGGCGTCCAGCTGCCGGAGCATCTCCAAGTTATCGGACTCGAGCCACCGTTCGGCGATCTTTCCGCCTTCGATGCGGTAGAAGACCATGGCGGTCTCCGAGATCCGGTTTCCGGTAGGCTCTATCCCGCCGAATCGGCCTTCGTGCGTTCCTTCGATCGTGAACCGAGCCGCGACCGTGTCCCTCCCGGCGATTATATCGTCGATCGACACTCGTCCATCGGGGAACGCCTCGTGAAAGATCTCGGCGTGACGTCGGAACCCTTCGTATCCCCGTGCTTCCTCGGGGTGAGCGTCTCGTCGGACAGTGGGTCGTGGTTGACGACATCCTTCGCGATCAACTCCTCCGAGGAGATCCATCCGTGTCTCATTGAGTCTCTTCGTAATACCGACGAACGATCCCTTTGCTTTCAGCTGTTGTACTCATGGGCACTCGGGTGGTATGCGCATTACAAAGATGTAAGCTATCATACACCAATAATATAAGCTAGCATATACCAATAGTATCGTGGATACACCGAGAACGTACCGTTCGATCGGCGGCTGTTCTGGTGAAAAAGCGATAAAAACGGTGAACGACCCGTTTCGAATACCTTGCGGATGGGTTCACACGCCGTGTCAGGGCCGACGTCCAGCGACCATAATACCCTCGTGGTCGGGGCTATGCTCCGGATCGTCGTAAATGACCCATACGATCGTTCCGGGATCGGAGTGGCGCACGACCTGTGTTCCGTGAACGACGTTGATGTGGAACAGTATCACGTCGCCAGCAGCCGCGGGAACGCTGATGGTGTCGTCAAACGTATAATATCTGCTCGGAAGGCGCGGCCCCTTCTCGCCATCTACGTGCTCTAAATCCCCTCCCGTATGACTCCCCGGGACGAAGCGCATACCGCCTTCCTGTTCGGGAAAGTCGTCTAGATAGACGATCGCATTTATAAACGTCTCCGCGTCGTGCGAGTAGAACACCCTGTCTTGGTGAAGATCGTGCTGTTCGAGCTGTTCCGACTCTGACGGCATCCATTTCCGTCCCGTAGTGTGGTCGAGTTCGACGTTCGGACCGATCAGTTGAATTATGGGAACGACGACTCGAGGGTCCTGTATGGCTCGATTCCACGATGCAGATTCGAAGATGTGTCCTGAGGTTACGATCGGCATCTCGTCGTACGGGCCCGCACCGATCCGCGTTTCGATCACTGCGTCGTTCTCTTCGCGGAGGAGCTCAATCTCTTCGGCGTCGAAAACGCTGTCGAGTTTCAGATATCCGTTCTCCCGATAGCTGCGGACGTCCCCTTCGGCGAGCCGATACTGGCTACTCTCGTCGTTCCGATCAGTACGCCACATTCGAGACATAACTGGATTGAGAGCCACGGCGAGATATACGTTCTCGTCGATCAAACAGGCGGACAGCGGACTGTATACGTATCAGCCGGAAACGCTCGGTTTCCGTCCGCTCGAACGGATCTCGGAGCCGCCGATACTCGACACACTCACGACGGTATACCCGTCGAACCAGAGTCGTCTGCCAACCGTCAAACGATCGTCTGACAATCGGATCACAACCTCTCCCGCTTGCGGTTTCACTTCCACTCCGCATGGACGGGATTTATAATCCCGTGGCTCACAGTTGCGGTTGCACACGCTCCTTCCCTTTTGATACTACACCAGCACTCCGAGTGGCGGCGGAGCCGACGAGTGGGTAGCGACGACTGCGGAAAGCATACCACCCCCCGTCCGGTAAACGGGGTATGATCGAACTGGCGGACGTGGAAGCCGCGGAGCCGCGGGTCGCCGAGACGGCTCGCGAGACGCCGCTCGAGTACTCGTATACGTTCTCGGAGCAGACCGGTGCCGACGTGTTTCTGAAGCTGGAGAACTTTCAGCGCACAGGCTCGTTCAAGATCCGCGGTGCGACGAACCGAATCGCGCTACTCGACGACGACCAGCGAGAGGCCGGCGTCGTCACGGCCAGCGCCGGCAACCACGCCCAGGGCGTCGCGCTCGCGGCGACCCGAGCAGGCGTCGATGCCAAGATAGTGATGCCCGAGCACGCGCCGATTTCGAAGGTCAACGCCACCGAAAGCTACGGTGCCGAGGTGGTACTGTACGGTATCGACTACGATGCCGCGGCCGCACACGCCCACGAGATCGAACGGAACGAGGGCCGAACGTACGTCCACGCCTTCGACGATCCGGCGGTGATGGCCGGTCAAGGAACGATCGGCCTCGAGATCGTTCGGCAGTGTCCCGACGTCGAGACGGTCGTCGTCCCGATCGGCGGCGGTGGGCTCATCGCCGGCATCGCGACGGTTATCAAGGAGAAGACGGACGCTCGCGTGATCGGCGTTCAGGCCGAAGGCGCCTCCAGCGCCGCGGAGTCTCTCGAGAAGGGTGAGATCGTCGAACGCGACTCCGTCGACACGATCGCCGACGGGATCGCAACCCGCCGGATCGGCGATCAGACGTTCGAGGTGATCAAGCGACGCGTCGACGAGGTCGTCACCGTGTCGGACAACGAGATCGCGAACGCGCTCACCGCCCTGCTGGAGCGGTCGAAGACCCTCGTCGAGGGTGCGGGGGCGGTCGCGCTCGCGCCCGTCCTCGAGAACCGATTCGACTACGAGGACGACGAGACGATCGTCCCGGCTATCTGTGGCGGCAACATCGATCTCAACGTGCTCACGACGGTCATCATGCGCGGACTCGTCGAACGCGGCCGCTACCTCCGCATCCGGACGGTGCTGAAAGATCGACCGGGCGCGCTCCTGGATCTCGCCGGACTGCTCGTCGATCACCGGACGAACATCTACGCGATCGAACACGACCGCACTTCCAAGGACATCGCGATGAGCGCGGCGGAGGTCGAACTCGATCTCGAAACCCGCGGACACGATCACGTCCACGAGCTCCTCGACGCACTCGAAGCGGAGGGGTACGAGGTCGAAGTGTTGGTCTGAGTCGATACCGCACGCTTTTGGGACCACACTCCACAGTAGCGGGTAGATGGCCCGCGAGGAACTGGAGTCAATTCCGGGCGTCGGCGAGAAAACGGCGGCCCGTCTTGCGACGCTCGAGGACCCCCTCACTGCACTCGAAACCGGCGACGTCGCCGCGCTCGCTCGGGCGCCGGGAGTATCCGGCGGGCGGGCCGCCCGGATCGCCCGCGCGGCGATCCGGAAGCGCCACGACGACGACGGCGACTTCCTCGCGACCGCTCGGGCGACGGAAATATACGAGAGCGTCCTCGAACTGCTCAAGCGACGCGCGGTGACCGAGTACGCCGAACGGCGGCTGGAGACGTTTTACCCGACTGCCACCGAATCCCGGCTCGAGGAAGTTCGGGCGTTCGCGACAGCCGCCGTCGAGCGCGAACCCGATTCGGAGCTCCTCGCGGCACTCGACGGCGTCGAACCGCTCGAACCGGCGCGGGACGTCCGCGTCCGGGATCGCTGTCTGGCGACGAACGACGCCGAGACGTACAGCCGCGCTCAGGAACTCGTTCCGGAGATCAGCGTCGAACTCGTCGACGACGCTCGGAACCTGGCCGATCTCGCCCGGGGCTACTCGACGGTTATCGCCCTCGACGAAGCGTTCGACGGTGTCGAAACCGAGGGTGACGTTCGCGTCGAACCCGCGGCGCTCGAGAACCCGGCGTCGATCGTGCCCGAACGGACGCTCGCGTTCTTCGCCCGAAATCGACGAACACTCAGCGCCGCCGCGGCGGTCCACCGCGTCGCCGACATCGACGCGCCGTGTGACGTCGACGCCCTCGACGGGGCGTTGGAGCGGTTGAACGACGACGGGACGGTCGCGGACGACGAGCCGCTGGAGCGGCTCGAGACGGCGATCGACGATCTCGACGCCACGGTATCAATGGCCGAAAGCGTCGCCAACGACCGCCTCAGAGCGGCCATCGAGGAACGAAACGTGACGATCGAGGGCGCCGATCTGCTGTCGCTCGTCGAGCGGGGGGCCGGCGTCGATTCGCTGCTCTCGCGGGAGCTGTCCGAGGAGTTCGAGGCGGCGATCGACGCGGCGCGAGAGCGGTTCGTCGACGGTCTCGGCGTCGACGCGTACGACGCTCTCGCCCGGGAGGCGTTCAGCGAGGAGCCGATGTTTCCGGTCGAGCGCGACGATCGGATCGTCGACCGACTCCGCGAGGAGCTGACGGCGGAGAGGGACCGTCGCGCGGCCAGGCTGAAACACGAACTGGCGATCGAACTCACCGAGCACCGAACGGACGCCAACGCGCTCGTCGAGGCAGCTCTCGAGCTCGACGTGGAGCTGGCGATATCGCGATTCGCCCGGGATTTCGACTGCACGTTCCCGAGCTTCGAAGGGCGCGGCTTCCGGATCGAGGGCGGCCGATCGCCGCTTCTCGACGTGGCGTTCGAGGACGTCGAACCGGTCGATTACGGCGTCGAGGGAGTCGCGCTACTATCGGGTGTCAACAGCGGCGGCAAGACCTCGACGCTCGATCTCGTCGCGTTCGTCGTCGTGCTCGGGCAGATGGGGTTTCCCGTTCCAGCCGACGCCGCTCGCCTCGAGCAGTTCGAAGCACTACACTACCAGGCGAAAACACAGGGAACGCTCGACGCCGGTGCCTTCGAGAGCACGCTCAGGGAGTTCGGCGAACTCGTCGACGGCGGACGAGCCCGGCTCGTCCTCGTCGACGAGCTGGAGTCGATCACCGAGCCCGGAGCGTCCGCCGTCATCATCGCCGGTATCCTCGAAGCGCTCTCGGCGGGCGATTCGACTGCAGTGTTCGTCTCTCATCTCGCCGGGGAGATCGACGAGGCGGCCGACACCGAGATCGCCATCGACGGGATCGAGGCCGTCGGATTGCGGGACGGCGAACTCGAGGTGAACCGATCGCCGGTGAAGGGGCACCTGGCGCGGTCGACGCCGGAGCTGATCGTCGAAAAGCTCGCCAAAGAGTCCGAGGGTGAGTTCTACGACGAACTCCTCGAGAAGTTCGACGCGTCGTAGCTCGAACGCAGGGCACCGGGACGTTCGACACGGAGTCGACGGCAGCCGCTCGATCCGGTTCCGGCACCGAACCCTACTTGAAGCCGCTCGAAGAACGAACGGTCAATGCGCGACCGGGACGCTTCGGCACGGTATCTCCTGTTGCTCCTCGGCGGAATCGGGTACTTCTGTCTGATGTTCGTCTGGTTTTCGCTGCCGGCGACGCTCGTCCCGGTGATGGAGGAGCTCGAACTCTCGAACACGCAGGGCGGGATACTCGCCGGTGCAGTACCGGCCGTCTACATCCCCCTCGCGCTGGTGACCGGCCTCGTCGCCGACCGGATCGGATCGCGGCGAACGCTGACTGCGGCGCTCGCGATCATCGGCACTGCTCAGCTGCTTCGAGCGACCGCCGAGACGTTTCCAGCCATGCTACTGTGGACGCTACTGCTCGGCGTCGGTGCGACCGGTATCACGTTCGGGCTACCGAAGCTCGTCGCCGAACTCTTCGAACCCGAGCGGGCCGGCACGATGTCGTCGGTGTATCTGGTGTGGTCGTATGTCGGGACCGCGACCGCGTTCGGCATCGGGCGACCGTTTCTCCAGCCGTTCCTGGGCGGCTGGCGGGCGCTGTTCCTCGTGACTGGCGCCGTCGTCGTCGGTTACGCGGTCCTGTGGGGAGCGTTCGGGGCGCTCACTCGACGCCGCGGGCTGGCGACGCCGCTCGGGACGGGCGATCCGCCGGCGTTCACACCGGGGTCGATCCGCGAGGACGTCACCGCCGTCGTCGCTCACAAGGAGATGCGGCTCCTCGTCGTCGTCGGTTCGATGTATCTCTTCCTGCTGCACGGGCTCCAGGGGTGGCTCGTAACTCTCCTCGAGGTGCGCGGAGTTCCACCCGAAACGGCGGGGATCGTCGCCAGCCTTCTCGTCGTCGGTCAGATAATCGGCGTTCTCGGTGTGCCGCCGCTGGCCGAGCGGTTCGACCGCCGAAAGGAGGCGGTCGTCGCCTGCGGCGTCGTGGTCGCGATCGCCTCGGCGGCACTCGTCGGGACGGTCGGGCTGTGGGCGATTCTTCCAGTCGCGCTCGTGGGGTTGGCTGCCGGGGGGCTCTCGCCGCTCGTTCGAGCGCTCCCGGTCGAGTTGGCGGGGATCGGCCCCCGCCTGGCTGCAACCGCGGTCGGGTTGGTGTTCGCCGTCGGCGAGATCGGCGGCTTCCTCGGACCGGTACTCGTCGGAGTACTCCGGGACGCGACCGGGACGTTCACCGCCGGCCTCGCGCTGTTCGCCGTCTGTGGCCTCGTGATCGTCGCCGCCGGCGTCGCGATGGATATCGACGGACGGGAGGCGTAGAACTATGCGCCAGCGTCCCCCAGCGCAACCATGAGCGAACGAGACGGCGCGCGCGTACCGCTTTTGACGCAGGGCGATCTGCCCGACGAGTACCAGTATCTCTTCGGCGAAGACGTGCTCGGAGAGCTACACCTCTTTCAATCGATGGGACACGTCCCGCGAGCGATGCAGGCGTACATGCGCTACGGCACCTCGCTGTGGAACGCCGGCGACCTCTCGACGCGGGAGCGAGAGCTGGCGATACTGGCGGTGTCCCGAACGCTCCGAGCACGGTACGAGTGGCACCAGCACGTTGAGTTGGGGCGGGAGGCCGGGATTACGGCCGCGGAGATCGACGCGATCGCCCGCGACGACGACTGTCAGTTTCCCGGGCGAGAGCAGGCGATCATGCGATACGCCAGCGCCGTCGCAACCGGGGGCGTCACCGACCCGCTCTTCGAAGCTGCCGCCGAGTTCACCGACACCGAAACCGTCGTCGGGTTGACGATGCTCGCCAGCCACTACCTGATGACCGCGCGAATCCTGGACGCGCTTGCGGTTCCGATCGACGACGAGGAGTTCGTCGGCTGGGCGCCGGAGTAGACGGTCTCTCCCGGGCCGCTTCGCAGCTGAACACCGCCATCCCACGGCTGTACGTCGACCATCCGGTCCACGATCACGCACTCACGCACCGATACGCCCGAAGGCTTAACATCCGCCGTAGCGTGGTGAAAGTGAAATGGCGGACGACGATATGCTCTCGTGGGACGAGTCGGTGTTCCGCGACGAGCACGTCTTCGAACTGGATTACCTCCCGGAGGCGTTCCTCCACCGCGACGAACAGATGGAGACGCTGAAGTACGCGCTTCGTCCCGCCGTGAGAGGATCGCGACCGCTGAACGTGATGGCCCGAGGACCGCCGGGAACCGGGAAAACGACGGCCGTTCAGAAGCTGTTCGACGAACTGGCTGGCCTTAGTGACGTCGAAGCCGTCCGCGTGAACTGTCAGGTGGATTCGACCCGGTACGCGGTGTTCTCCAGGCTGTTCGAGGGACTGTTCGACTACGAACCGCCGACGTCGGGAATCTCCTTCAAGAAGCTGTTCGGTCAGATCACCGACCACCTCGTGGAGAACGACGAAATACTCGTCGTCGCCCTCGACGACGTGAACTACCTCTTCTACGAGGACGAGGCTTCCGACACGCTCTACTCGTTGCTTCGCGCCCACGAGGCTCACTCCGGAGCGAAAGTCGGCGTCATCGTCGTCTCCTCCGATCTGGATCTTGACGTCATCGATTCGCTCGACGGCCGCGTACAGTCCGTCTTTCGCCCCGAAGAGGTCTACTTCTCGGCGTACGGCGAAGGCGAGATCGTCGATATCCTCCGAGAGCGCGTCGAGCGGGGATTCAGGGAGAGCGCCACGGGCCCACGGGTGCTGGACCGAGTCGCCGAGCACACGGCAAACAGCGGCGGCGATCTCCGGATCGGTATCGATCTGCTTCGGCGCGCCGGACTCAACGCCGAGATGCGCGGCTCCGCCGAGGTGGAGGTCGACGACGTCGATTCGGCCTACGAGAAGGCGAAGTACGTCCATCTCTCGCGACATCTCCGCGGGCTCTCGGACTCCGAGGCAGCACTCGTCCGCGTCGTCGCCAGACACGACGGACAACGGGCCGGTGACGTCTACGAGGCGTTCCGAGCCGAGACGGATCTGGGCTACACGCGCTACTCGGAGATCATCAACAAACTCGACCAGCTCGGACTGCTCGAGGCCGAATACACGAACGTCGAGGGGCGCGGTCGGACGCGGGAGCTGTCGCTCGCGTACGATCCGGACGCCGTTCTGGAACGGATCGAAAAGTAGGGAGGTGTCTCGAACTAGCGGAATACGTACGGAGTTATCTCGATCGCGACTCCCGATCGTCGCCGATCCACTGATCGGGCACCTGAATCACGTACCGACCGTTCTCCTGTAACGCGATGATGTACTCCTCCCGGTCGTACAGCTCCATCAGGTTGAGCTCGTACTGCCCCGGTTCGAGGATCTTTATCGACTCGAACTGGTCGTTGAGCTGATCCCGTAGTTCGGAGAGATCCGGCTCCTCGCCGCTCGGTTCGCTGACGATCCGACCGTCCGCCGTCGGCTCGTCGACGGAACTGTCGTCAGAGCCGTCGTCGGGAGTTTCGATCTCCGGATCGGACGCCGACGGGATGTCCGACTCCGAGACGACGTCGCTGCGGGCGCTGGCCTGTGCGGTGTCCTCGGTGGCTGCCGCCTCCCGTGCGTCGGCGTCGATGATGTCGCTACCGTCGACGTCGTCGCCGACGGTGGAGTCGGGAATCTCGTCGGGGCCTGGATCGTCGGGCCACGCGGCATCCGGATCCGGCTGCGGGGAGTTCGAGACGAAATCACGAACTCGCGTCGTCGCCCTGCCGACCGTCTCGGCGACCGACGAGCCGTCGGCCGGCTCCTCGGGTCGGTCGGGGTCGGTCGGTTCGGCCGAGCCGTCGTCCTCCGCATCGAGCGTCGGACTGAACTGAAACTTGTTTCCGCCGCACTCCGGGCAACCGGAGAGCATCTCCTTGGAGCCGTCGTCGAACGTGTGGCCGCAGCCGGTACACTGGTGAGGCATCCTACGATCGGGTGATGAGCGTGCTGATGAGCGTCTCGTCCTTGTGAAGCGTTTCGATACGATCGGCCGGGCCGATGACGGTCAGTTTGTTCGACTGGTCTTTCCCCATCAGTCGACCGAGCAACCCGTTGTTGGTGCCGCCGGTCGTGGGATACGTCTCGATCTCGATACCGGTGAAACCGTCGGGGTTGATCTCCGACATCGTCACCTCGATGAGCTTCGACTCCTCATCGGGGTCGAGTCCCTGCTCGAGGATCACGATGTTGCCGTCGTGGACGCCGTCGAGGATGAGACGGATCTTCTCCATCGTCCGCATACCGTCCATCCGGTTGGCGCTTATCAGGTCGACCTGCACCCCAGCGTCGTCCTCGGGGCCGTCGTGTGTTATCTCGGGCATGCGTTCACCCGAAGTACTCCGCGATCTTGTCGTACACTTCGTCCATGTTCTCTCCTTCTAGGGCCGACAGTGGCACCGTTTCGTGCTGTGGAAACGCGTTGCTGATGCGTTGAACGCTCGAATCGTCCAGGTCGATCTTGTTCGCGAAGATCAACACCGGGAGGTTCTGGCTCTCGATGATGCCGATGAGCATCGTGTTCACCTGC
>SKTU01000073.1 GCA_007122455.1 Haloarculaceae archaeon
TAATCTCGGTGTCGGCTTCGGCGTGGGCCGGGTGCTGTCGTTTTCTTATAAAGAGATGGTGTGTTTCAACAACACGATCCTCTCACGGAACTCTCCGACAGCTCTTGCGATTGCCGTCGTAGCCTTCCCACACGAACCGATTATTCCGTTAGCGGTGGTCATTGGACCACTGTTAGAACTGCCGCTGTTGGGAATTATCGCACAAGCGCATATCGCAATCAGGGACCGAGAGTGGTGGCCGTTCGACCCAACAGTACTGCTTAAAAGAAGTTGAGTCTGGAATGAAGAGCGTCGGGAGGAGTATGTTTGTCGCGAGTAGATGTCGGTGCTGGAGAGGGACGTATATTCATAGGGAGTATCGTATCTGATCGGATGTTTCGTGGGCTTCGATTCGGTTCCGTCTCTCCGGTTTGGATTCCGATTCTATGAACGTCTACGAGAATCCCTATCAGTACCGGCTTTGACGAAAACGCGTCTACCAGTTTACTCGGTGTGGATCGTCTACTCGACACAACAACTCATCGTGGACGTATCCCGACGGAATGCCTGATAGGCGTACTTGAGCGCTTCACTGAACGTCGGGAATGGATGGATCGTATCGATAATATCGTCGACTGTAAACACGTTCAGCGTCCGTCGCACTCAGGCCGAGTGCCTCGGGACTTGACCCCGAGGCAGTTCACGACTCAGGAGAAAGTTTCAGGAATCGAGTAGATCGCTATCGGATCTCGTTCGTCATTCGGCGGCGATGAGTTGTTCGATCGCCTCACGCAAGGCAGATTCGAGAAAGACGGAGCCGAGTCCGATCGCGAGCGAAAGGACGACCGCCAGTGCAACGACCACCACCATCGCGACGGTCACTGTTTCCGAACCGTGGTCCGTTCCTTCGAACGGAGCAAAATACAGCCGGTCGACGAACGGGACGACATAGCCGAGCGTCAACATGGTCGAGACGACGACGAAGAGGGCAACGATCCACAACCCCTGTTCCATCGCGGCGATGGCGATGTACCATTTCCCGACGAAGCCAACCGTTGGCGGCAGTCCGATGAGTGCGACGACGAGCCCCACAAACGATGCAGCGACGACCGGTGCTCGGTGAGCGACCCCGGCGAACTCGTCGATCGTTCGGGCATCGAACCGGATAGCGATGATTCCTGCGACGAGACAGAGCGCGCCCTTGACGATACCGTGCCCGAAGAGCTGGATAATCGAGCCGAAGACGGCCGTCTCCGTGGCAACCATCAATCCAGCGACCACCAGCCCGAACTGCGAGATAGTCGAGTAGGCGAGCATTCCCTTGATATCGCGCTGTCCATACGCCAGAACGTTACCGACGATGAGACTCCCGACTGCCCCGTAGATGATTCCGGTTGTAATCATCGGGTTTGCCTGCAGGAACTCGGTCGTGTAGACGTCAAAAAGAACCCTGAGCAGAGCATAGGTTGCTGCTGCCGGGAGAACGCCGGAGATCAGTGCGCTCACCGGATCAAGTGATTTGGCATGGGTTTCGACCAACCAGCCGTGCAGCGGGAAGAGTGCAACGAGAAGTGCAAGGCCGATGGTCATCACGACGAACGACCCAACGACAGCGGGTTCGGAGTAGCCGAGATCCGGTAGTGCAGACCCCAACTGCTCGGTGTCGCTGGTTCCACTGAGCCAGAGCGCAAGCAGAACCCCACCCAGGTAGACGACGGCGCCGGCGGACGCGGTGACGGCGTAGTTCCGCGCAGCAGCGGCCGTACCGTCTTTCTCGCTGAACGCGATTAGCTGTGCCGTGACTGCGACGAGTAACACCAGAAAAACGAAGATAGCGATCAGATCACCGGATAGGACAACGCCGAACACGGCCGTCGTAAACAGCAGATATGCGATATAGAACGTGTTTTTGTGTGGACCGCGCGAATACGTGTAGGCGAGAATCCCGAGCGTGAGCAGAATATCGAGGACACCGACGGTCACTGACAGCGTATCAGCCCGAAAGACGACACCCGGACCGATAGATCCCCCAAAGCGGTAGACCGCCGGCCCATCGAGAATTAACAGTACAGCCAGAACCATCGAGAACACTGCAGTTCCGACCAGACAGAGCGTCGCAACGAACCAGGGTAGACGGGGGGCGTCGCCCCACTGACGCCGGTCGAAAAGTCCGATAAGCCCTGCACCAACTGCGGGAGAGACGATAGCGCCGACGATCAGCGCAGAGGTGAGACTCATCGGAGTACCACCCCCAGCAGCAACCCAGCGATAAGACAGCAGGCGAGGGCAAACAGCCGATACGTGACGCTCGGTCGTATTCGGGTCGTCCCAGCCGTTCCCGTCGTGTATGCTCGGTAGGGCGTCTCGAGTCGTGGCGGTAAGACGGCCGCGACGGTCTCGACGGGTTCGTAGAGGAGTGGTGTAATCAGTCGTCGTGCCGTCTCCGCCATCGTGGCAACAGATCCGAATACAGTCGAGACGGCTCTAACGCTCTCTCTGGTTACGCCGAAAACGATCGGATTGAGGATCGTATCGATATCCGTCCCTCCGTTCAATCGGTCGAGCAACGGTCTGCCCGCCACGAACAGCACTGTTCCAACGACAAAGAGCGCGGCCTTCTCCTGGATGTGGCGCTCGGAGTAGGGCGTCGTCGACCACTGGTCGCTGGCTGGAAGTAACTCGAAGAACGATCCATAGAGGAGTCCGAGTGCGATACAGGCGACGGCTACCGGAACCATCCCAACGGCCTGCAGCGGTGAAACGTCGTGGATCGGGTTCGTTTTCCCGCGAAATCCGGCGAGATAGCCGAACTTCAGGAACGAGACGATCGTCCCAACCGCACCGATGAGGAGGAGCCAGCGAAGCGGCGTGTGTCCTCCCTCGAGTGCGGCGTCGAGAACCATCCCCTTGCTCACGAACCCGTTGGTTCCGGGAACCGCGGTGATCGAGGCGGCTGCGATCAGAAACGAACCAGCGAGAATCGGCGCTCCGACGTGGAGCCGCTCGCCCTTTTCGAGGTACGCTGTTCCGGTTCGAACGATAATGGCCCCGGCGACCATGAACAGGAGCCCCTTGAACAGGACGTTGTTGAACAGGTGGGCAAACGCCCCTGCGACGCCGAGCGACGAACCGATGCCGATTCCCGCGAGCATGTAGCCGACCTGTGCCTGAATGTGGTAGGCCAGCAGCCGCCTCGCGTCCTTCTGAGCGAGAGCATAGGACGCGCCCACGATAGCCATCACGCCGCCGATGTATGCGAGGACGATGTTCCCGTCCGGAAACGCTCTGAATGCCGCGTACGCGGCGAGCTTGGTCGTGTACGCGGAGAGAACGACCGAGACGCCGACGTGAGGGCTCGCGTAGGTTTCCGGCAGCCAGACGTGAAAGCCGATCAGTGCGGCGTTGATCGTAATTCCAAGACCGACGACGGCGGCCGGAATCCCGCTTGCGATGCCGTCCGCGAACTGTACTCCGTCGGGCGTGAGTCCGACGATGGCGAAATGTAACGCTAACCCTGCCGCGAAGAGCGCCCCACCGATCGCGTGAACTAACGCGTACCGAAAGCCGATTCGGACCGCATCGCCGCCATGAAACCAGACCAGGAGCGTGCTTGCGATCGCCATGAGCTCCCAGCTAACGAGCAGACTGAGCCAGTCACCGGCGAAGACGCCCCAGAGTGCGGCGCCGATGTAGACCAGTGCGACAGTGATGTGGTGGCGCCTTCCACCCGTCGCATAGAGATAGGTGAGTGCGACGGCGCCGAAGGCTGCGAATGCCAATCCGGTCACGCGCGATGCAGGGTCGACGGAAACTGATACGAGAGTAAACTCGAGGAACGTCCATTCGCCTGCCGACCCCGCTGGAACAACGAGTGCCCACGATGCGACGGTCGCGCAAGCGACGACGCCCACAGTCGCGACGATACGTCGCCCTGCAACCACGCCGATAACTGCAGCGAGGAAGACGACAACTGCCGGGGGAACGCCGCTCGCCAGTTCGATCATGCGAACACCTCGCCGACGCTTGCCTCGACCGCCTTCTTCGCGAGGTCGAGTATCGCCAGCTCTCCGGGAACGGTACCGAACCCTACGATCAGTACCGCGAGCAGGGCGAGTGACCCGACGAGCGTGGGAGACGACTCTGCCAGCAGGCTATCGGTCTGCAGTGCTGTCTCGAACGACGAGTCTGCGGTCGAACTGTCGTCTCGCGAACGGCGTTTCTCGGCGGATCTGCCACCGAGCGGACCATCGATCAACGGCTTCGGATCAGCAGTGTCCGGCGTTTCGAAGAACGCTGCGTAGACGATCGGCCAGAAGTACGCGACGTTCAGCGCACCGGAGAGGACGAGGACGAACGGGACGGTCCAGTGTATTTCCGCACTGCCGACCAGCAGATACCACTTGCCGACGAACCCAGCAAATAGGGGGAGTCCCGCGAGCGAGCAGGCCCCGACGGCGAACACGCCCATCGTTACTGGGTACTCCCGTCCGACCCCTGCGATCTCGGATACCTTCTTGTGACCAGTCTCGATCGCGAGTACGCCGACACAGAAAAACAGTGCGAGTTTCGTGACGCCGTGTGCGCCGATGTGGACCAGCCCGCCGACGACCGCTGGGGGAGTCAGCAGCGCGATTCCGAAGACGACGTACGAGAGGTGTGCGATCGTGGAGTAGGCGAGTCGACGCTTCAGGTCGTCCTGCTTGAGTGCGAGCAGACTGCCGAGGACGATCGTCGCTCCAGCCAGCACAGCGAGCGGTGTTGCGATTCCCATCGCCGCCGTCGCTTCCGGTCCAAAGACCTCCAGCACCGTTCGTGCAATGCCAAAGACGCCGGATTTCACTACGACGACTGCGTGGAGCACGCCCGAAACGGTGGTCGGTGCGACCATCGCTTTCGGTAGCCACCCGTGCAACGGCATGACTGCTCCTTTGACGGCAAAGCCGGCTAGCAGTGCGACAACAGCCGTATATGCCGCGAGCGACCCACTGGACGTCGCCTCGTCGAGTTCGGGGATTCCACCGGGAACGAACGAGATCGTGCCAGCCAGTGCGTAGACGAGGACCGCTCCGCCGACGACGAGCGTGCCGCCGCCGATAACGTACCAGACGTATTCGATGCCGACACGCCGCGCCCGTTCAGTTCCGTAGTGGGCGACGAGCGGGTAGGTTCCGATGGTGGTCAGTTCGTAAAACAAAACGAGGACGAGCAAGTTAGATGCGAATGCGACTCCCAACCCCGAGCCGATGCTGAGCCAGAGTGCAGCGAGATAGCGCGTGCGGTCAGTCAATCCCTCTCCGTCCGTAAATCCGACATTATAGATCGCCGTGATCGCCCAGAGCCCGCTGACGGTGAGTGCGAATATCAGGCCGAGTGGATCCGCCTGGAATGCGAGGTCGACAGTGCCGACGAGCGTTCCGAGGTTCGTCGTGGGAGTCTGTCCGGCTAAGACAGGAGGGACCAAACTTGCGACGATTGCGAGGGTAAGGAGTGCAGACCCGACCGAGATCGTCTGTCTGAGTCGTGGCCTGTTACGAAAGACGACGACGAGGCCGACTACGGCGAACGCGATGAGGATCGTCGCAAGCGGTCTGAGCGAGTGGATTTCAGTCATCGGAGCGACACACCGTTGGGCTAGTCATCAAGGGGGACGCGGTATCCATGAGTCTGTACATCTGTCGATTGGCATCCTCCCCGCTCTGAAGAGAAACTGAGAGCTGCTCGTGGTTCGATCAACGACCACAGCATCTGGATAGCCCACCCTTATGACGTCGTGACGCAGTAATGACGTGGAAGGCGACGGCGACTCGGCTCGTTCGCGAGAGGCCCAGCGTGCGACGTTCGGAGTAGCGCACGTTGAGCATCACGGATCCGTATTCTTCGTTCACAGGGATTATATCTGATCTGATAGACGAATGGGATAGATGTTCGATTTCGCATCCCCGCTGATCGTCTTGCTCGTGGGGATCGCGTTTCTCTCGGGCGTCGGCATTACGACCGTCGGTCCGGGAGGCATCTTCGTGACGATTGCATTGTACTCGCTGACACCGATTTCGTCGGGCACGGTTGCAGGAACGGCACACGCGACGTTCATCGCGACCGGCCTCGTCGGGACTGCAGCGTACGTTCACTCCGGCGAGTTGAAAACCACAGAAGCACGCGCGATGGCGCTTCTACTCAGCGTGTCGAGTATCGGTGGCGCTCTCGTCGGTGCATACGCGAACAGCTTCGTATCGAGACCCATCTTTGGACTCCTGCTCGGTGTCGTTGCGACGGCGACCGGTCTCACGATCGTCTACCGCGAACGGTGCGGTCTCAGTCCGCTGTACCGGCTAGACGTGTCGAGACGGGAGGGGCGTATCGTTCTCGGCGTCGTCGGGTTCACACTCGGGATCACCAGCGGCTTACTGGGTGTTGGTGGTCCCGTAATTGCAGTCCCGGCACTCGTCCTGATCGGCGTCCCGATGTTGCTGGCCCTCGCCGTCGCTCAGGTGCAATCAGTCTTCATCGCGACATTCGCAACGACCGGATACCTCCTCCAGGGCAACGTGTCGGTGGCACTCGCAGCGATAGTCGGCCTTCCACTGCTCGCAGGCGTCGTCGTCGGGTGGAAAGTGGCTCACCTGGTGAACCCTGCGAAACTCAAAGTGGCGTTAGGTATCGTTCTGGTCGTCGTCGGACTCGCTCTCGCAATGTAGCCAACGGTGCCCGATACGCGGCCAGAGCAACCCGTGTTCGTTTTCCGACGAGAGTGCCGCAGTGACGCCTCGTCGAACCCGAGGGGATTGCCATCCCCGATCCGCAAATAGAGTACGCCGCTCGTTCCGACAGAACAGTTTGGAGAGTTACATTTCGCTCACTAGTTTTTTATGCACTGTGAAACATCGACGTGGTATGACTGTCGATCCGTTCAACCGCGGCAAACATCACGCCGCCGTCGTCGGTGGAAGTCTCGTGCTGGCGGCGATTCTGTGGGTGGCGGGATACTCGCTCCCGCGGATCGTCGCCGCCGTCCCGTGGTTCCTCCTGTTTCTCGTAATGGCCATCGGGCCGGTGACGAAACTCCGCCCGTCGATCAGGCGACGGTACTCCGGGAACTTCCCGCTGAACTGGCGGTCGGAACTCGGGATCTGGTTCGTGATCTGGTCGCTGGTACACGTAGGCGGGGTGTTTCGATTCATGGGGTGGGACGTCGTCGGATTCGTCGTGGGCATGAGCGCCTGGGCGTTCGCGGCTACGGTCGCGGTCATCCTCGCCATCATTCTGGCGTTTACCTCGAACAACAGGGCGTACAAGTTCATGGGGCCGAAAGCCTGGAAGTGGCACCAGAGCCACGGAACGTACGTCATGTTCTGGCTCCTGACGGTACACATCTACGATCAGACGTTCCTCCGGGGCGGGATTCCACCGACGGATTTGCTCCACATACTGTACGTGGCCACCATAGTCGTGGTCGTGGGGCTCCACATTGCAGCATTCGTCAAGGTCGTCTCCCACTACCGAGAGCACGGCAGATATCCCGGTAGCATTTAACCACCCGACCGCCTCGCGTCTACGGCGCTCGAAACGGGTCCGTAGCGTATTCGTTCGGTAACTCCACATCACCTCGGAGTACACTCTTTGTACTGGTCACCGTATCGCCACGTGCGATGAGCCAGTTCAGAAAGGAGTTACTCGAAGAGATCGATCAAGTGACGCGTGACACGTTCGACTTGGCGTCTCGAAGGGCCGCAAAGCACAAGGAAGGCTCCAGACGACGAGCGTACGAGAAGGGCATTCGAGAGGTCAGACAGGTCGCGGGCAACGATGCCGCCCGCGAGCTGGCGGCCTGGATCTGTGAGAGGATACGAACGGAACGGCAGCTCCCGTCGGCCCGTCAGGTCAGAAAACAGGGTGCGCGCATCTGTCGTGACCGCGGCCACGAGGTTTCGACCGGGAGTTGGCTCGGCGCCTGAGCACGATTTGAACCCCGCCCGGGGTCGAAACGCCGGTCTTTCTACTGAATTGCAAGACGAATACCCCGACCCACCGTGCGTGGGGTAACATTCAATTGCCGTGTCCTGCAACCAATCAGCCGTCGAGAGAACTCTCCAGTCCATCCATCTATGTCTGAGATTGCACTCGCTGCGGACTTCGCCATAATCATCGTCGTAGCGGCTGCAGTCGGCCTCGTCGCGAAGCAGACCGGTCAACCGACTATCATCGCCTACATCCTCACCGGTCTCCTGCTCGGACCTGCTGTGCTGGGTATCATCACACCCGGTGAGCTCACCGAGACGATGGCCGAGCTCGGTCTCGGGTTCTTGCTGTTCCTGCTCGGAATCAAGATGCGACTCGACGACATCAAGGAGATCCTCCGTCCGATCGTCAATATTGCAGTGTTGCAGACGGTTCTACAGACTGCATTGGCGTTCGGTATCGCGTGGATCCTCGGGTTCACGTTCGTCGAAACGGTCATCATCGCCCTCGCGACCGTCTTCGGGGCGACGCCGATCATCGTCAAAATCCTCACCGACAAGGACGAGATCACCGCGATGCCCGGAAAGATCGACGTCGGGGTGCTCATCGTTCAGGATATCTACCTCGTGTTCGTTCTCGCGTTACTGACCGCGGGACAACTCGAAACCGCGACAGAAGTCGGTGTGACCGTCGTCACGATCACCATCCTCATCTCCCTGATCGGCCTCTTCGCCATCGCGTCGTCGCGATTTCTCCTTCCCCGACTGTTCCGCCGGATAGCGGACAACAAGGACGTCTTTTTCCTCGTCGCCATCTCGTGGGCGTTTCTCTTCATCCTCATCGCCGAGGAGATGAACCTCTCTCTCGAAGTCGGCGCCTTCCTCGCAGGAATGTCCATCGCCCAACTGCCGTACAGCACGGAGCTCGAGGACCGAATCGGTCCGATCACGGATTTCTTCATCCTCGTCTTCTTCGTCTCGATCGGGCTCCAGCTCGAAGCGGCGGATCTATTCGCCTACTGGAGAGAGGCGATCGTCGCCTCGGTCGTACTGATGGTCGGGAACTTCTGGATCATGTTCTATCTGATCGACCGCGAGGGGTTCAGCGTCGAAACGTCGTTCCTCGGTAGCCTCAACATGATTCAGGTGAGCGAATTCTCGCTGGTCGTGGGTGGGATCGCGATCGCACAGGGGTATATCGAAGAGCCGATCCTGGGGTATCTCAGTCTGATGGCACTGCTCACGATGAGCGTCTCCGTCTACATCATCAACTACAATCACCAGATATACGAGCGCGTTCAACCAGTCTTCAGTCGCTGGGAATCCGAGGAGAAATTCGACGTCGAACTCCCGGGGTACAGGGACCACGCCGTCGTCATCGGATACGATGAGATCACACGAAACGTCCTACCAGTCCTCGATCGCGAATTCGATCAGCTCGTCGTCGTCGACCGAAAAGCGGCCCACAGAGAGGAACTCGAGCGGAGCGGATACGATGCGATCTACGGTGATTTCAGACACACGGAGGTCCGAAAAGCTGCGGGGTTGACGCGCGCGTCGTTCGTTATGAGCTCCTCGTCAGAGCTCGAAGTGAACAAGGCCCTCCTGTCGGAGCTCCCGGAGGAGACAACCGTCTTCGTCGAGGCGAACTGGATCGACGACGCGCGTGAACTTTACGAGCTCGGCGCTCACTACGTCGTTTTGAGTACGCAGTTGACCGCCGAGCGAGCGGGCGAATATCTGGAATACTACTTCGAAGAGCCCGAGACGTTCAAACGGCTGATGCGTGCCGACATCGAGGAGATCCGGGAGTACCCCGACGAGGAGTTCGGCGTCCCAGCGTTGACACTCACGAAGATCGACGAGGACCGTACGAGGGACGGCGGTGAGTGCCAATGACGGAGCTACTGACCGCACTGGGTATCGTTTTCGTCGTCATGGGTGCATTCCTGCTGTGCGCACACTACTTCGGACTCCCGATCGTTCCCGCGCTTATCCTCTCGGGAGTTCTTTCGGGAACGGTCGTCCAGGAGGAGAGCTTACTCGAGATCGCACAGTGGGGGATCGCCTTTCTCGTCTTCGTCTACGGGGTAAACCTCGAATTCGACGACATTCGAACGGTCGTGCGTGACGGGGAAACAGCGGCGTTCGTCCAGTTCGCTCTCGTCGGTGGGATCGGCTACGGTGTTGGTCTGGTAGTCGGCTACGATTGGCTCAATGCTGCGTATTTCGCAGTGGCTGCCGGACTGAGTTCTACGATCGTCGGGACGGCACTCGTGGAGTCCGAGATCCGGGAGAACCTCGTACACGGTCGTCTCGCCACCTCGATTCACTTCGTCCAGGACCTCGTTGCGGTGTTGTTGATTCTCGTACTGGTCGCGGAAACGTTCTCGCTCGAGGCAGTCGGCCAGCGGCTCGCCGTTGGAGTCGGACTCCTGGTCCTCGCATTCGCCACCAGTAGATATCTCTTCGAGTACTTGCTCGAACTCGCCGAAGGGTCTCAGGAGCTGTTGCTGATAAGCAGCGTGTCGATCCTCATCGGATTCCTCGCGATTTCCGAACTGCTCGGCGTATCCATCGTCGTCGGGGCCTTCGCAGCCGGACTCTCCATCAAGCGGGACTTCACTCGGAATCTGGGGATGCTCAACGGCGTGCAGTCGATACGCGACTTCTTCGTCGCGCTGTTTTTCGTCGCCATCGGGGCGCTCGTGTCCCTTCCGACGGTAGAAGTCGCCGTCACGGCAACGGTGTTGGTCGTTCTCACCCTACTGATAAAGCCACTCGTCACCACCGCCACGTTACTCCGAAGCGGATACGAGACTCGGACCGCGACCTTGACCAGCCTCACCCTCGATCAGGTGAGCGAGTTCGCACTGATTATCGCGATTCAGGCACTGATCCTGGGACATCTGGTTCGAGATCTGTTCGACGCGATCGTCCTGGCAGCCGCGATCACGATGATCACGTCGAGCCTTACGAAACGACACGAGGACCGAATATACGAACTCCTGCTTGACGCTGGGCTCGACACGTTCCACGGGCGAAAAACGGACGAACGGAGCCGAACTCCCGCCGATCTCTCGGATCACGTAATCGTCGTCGGCTTCGGGCGAATCGGCCGACAACTGGTGTCCCAGTGTGAACAGCTCGATCGAGAGTATCTCGTCATCGAGAACGATCCGGCACGGTACGGCGAACTGCAGGAAGACTGCGCCAATTTCGTCTTCGGCGACGCCATGGACGAGTACACCTGGCAGAAGGCGCAGTATCGCTCCGCACGACTGATAATCTCGACGGCCGAAACGGCCGACCTGTCCGAACGGGTACTGGACCTCGATACGGACGCCGAGATCCTGCTCCGATCGACGAGTGCCGAACGTGCACGGGTACTGCTGGAACGGGGTGCAGAGTACGTCCTCGTCCCGGATTTACTAGCCGGGGAACAGTTGACACACCTCGTCGAAGCGGTACTCACCGGGGAGATCGATCGGGAAGCCCTGCGAGAGAGTCACCTCGAGTCGATCGACGAATTCGAACGAGCGGGATACACCGCCCTCGGGACGCCGAAATTTGACGACGTGTCGTGAGACGATCCGGTTATTCTCGCGCGTCATCGACGAAGATCGCGGGATGGCTCCACGGATCGAGATCGGACTCCCGGGAGTACCGAAGCCACAGTACGCCGAGCAGCCCGGCAGTCAGAACGCGACTCACCATCATGATGCCGCCGTGTCCGAACAGCACGGATCCGCTGACTGGCTCGATCAGAACGATTACCGACACGCCGCTCTCCGCGGGCGCGGTTTCGGAGAACAGCCCGGCTTCCGCGGCATTGATCGCCGCGTGGACGCCGATCGGAAGCGCAAGGTCGTCGCTCAGGAGATAGAGGATTCCGAACACGACTCCGGAGAGCATCCACGTCAGAACGAACGCCGGATGCGGAGCCTGCGCCGTCCACTGATCGACGTGAGCGACGCCGAAAACGAGGGCCTGGAGTACCAGCGCGCCCGCGATTGCGTGCCGCGCCGAGAGCCGACCACGGAGCCCTTCGGCGGCGTTCGCCGTGAGTACCCCCCGGAAGACTAGCTCCTCCCAGAAGCCGGTACAGAGATAGGCCGCGACGATCAGCGCCAGCCCGACCCAGAGCCCGAGGAGACCTGGGGAGAGCACCGCCGAAACCTCGTACCACCCCGTGACGATTCCGGCCAGAGACGGAACCGCGACTGCTGCGATCCCGACTCCGATCCCCGCGAGCAGATCGATCGCCCACCGACGATCGGTCCGCAACCCGTACTCACGGACCGAACGCCGCCGATCCAGATACCGGGTGCTCACTGCGAACACCGCGACGGCCGTCACGGCCAACGTCAGCTGCATGAGAAATATGAGAACCGGAACCGACACCCTGTCGACGAGGACGGCGCCGACGGCGCCGGCGACGGCGAAAAGCGGAATCAGCGGGAGGACAATTCGCCACGGCGCTCGCGCACGTTCTCGGAATTCGTTCCACACGATCGCCGAAACGGCCGTGCGGAGTCGTTCGATCGGTATCATCACTGCTCACCCTGTCGTCCCGCGTTCGATGGCTCCATCGTGGAGGGCTGCGACCGAGACGTTACCAGCAGTTAAAAATAAAGCTTGGTGCGAGATGCTTCAGTCTCGAAATCGCACACGAGAGTTCAGTTCGAAAGAAAAATCCCGAACCGCTGCCGAAGAGTATCGCACGTGGATACGCCGCCAGCGTTTGGGTCGCCCTCGACAACGTCCGGGACGGAGACGCGCTACTCGGAGAACCGCCGTTCGAGGACATCTCGAAGCCCCTCGGTCTCCGTTCGAAGCCCCTCACTGATTCGAACGTCGTACGGTTCCGGCTCCTCGATCCGCCGACATCCTTCGGGGAGTTTGCCGCGTCGCTCCCGGACGGTGTCGCGGATCGCGTCGAGATCGGGGAGGTAGATCACCCGCTCACCGCCCTCGATTACCGAAATCAGTTGTTCCTCCCCCGGAAGCGATTCCTCCCGGAGTCCGAGCACGTCTCGACTGTACTCCCCGTCCTCTTCGATCCGATGGACGCTCTTGGCCCCTGGATACGTCGCTTTCCCTTCCGAGAGCTTCATCGTCGGCCGCATCTCGCCATCGCGTTCGACCGCCACGAGTTTGTAGACGCCCTCGACCTTCGGCGAGTCCGTACTCGTGACCAGTGCAGTTCCCGGGCCGAAGCCAGCCCCGACGCCATCTCGCTCGAAGAACTCCCGGATCGCGTACTCGTCGATGCCGGAGGAGATGAACTGGTCGATCCCGGGCGCTACCTCCGAGACTGCCTTCGAGAGGGCTGGAAGATCCCCGGAGTCGAGTCGGACACCGCGGATGTCCACCCCGGCTTCGTCAGCGACCTCCCGGGCGATCTCCGCGCCCCGGACCGTGTCGTAGGTGTCGATCAGAAGGACGCTGTCCTCGCCGTACTCGGCGACGAACGTCTCGAAGGCGTCGCGTTCGAATTCGAAGCTCTGCACCCACGAGTGAGCCATCGTCCCGTACACCGGGATACCGAACAGTTCGCCGGCCGCGACGTTCGACGTCCCGTCGAAGCCGGCGATGTAGGCGGCTCGTGCCGCCTTGATTCCCGCGTCCGTACCGTGCGAGCGCCGAGAGCCAAAATCTACCAGCTGCTGGTCGTCTCCGCACCGTTCGATCACGTCCCGCATTCGGCTCGCTTTCGTCGCGATCAGCGTCTGGAATCCGATCTGGTTGATCACCGCCGTCTCGAGAAGCTGCGCTTGGAGAATCGGGGCAATGATCTCGAGCATCGGTTCGTTCGCGAAGACGGGCGTTCCCTCCGGTAGCGCGCGCAGTTCGCCGGTGAACTCGAACGACTCCAGATACCCGAGGAACTCCTCGTCGAACCCCTGTTCGTTCAGGAAGTCGATCGCCCGCTCGCCGAAGGAGACGTTCTGAA
>SKTU01000120.1 GCA_007122455.1 Haloarculaceae archaeon
ACTGCCAGCCGACGAACCCCTCGACGAGGAAGCCGGTGACGAGTATGGCGCCGAAAACGGCCGCCAGTCCCTGGTTGGCACCGATCGTCGACGCCGCTCCCACGAACGTGAAGCTCGTCCCCATCACGATGGGAAGTTTCGCCCCGACGGGACCTATCGTGTACGCCTGAATGACGGTCGCCAGCCCGGAGAACAGAAGCACCATCTGGACGATGTAGGCCGTATCCGCCGGACTCAGCCCGACCGCACCGGCAACGATGAACGCCACGGCGGTCGAGGGGACGATCATCACCGCGACGTGCTGAATGCCGAGCAGGATCGACTTCCCGAGCGGGGGTTTATCGTCGAGTTCGTAGTCGAGCTCGATCTCCCCGTCCGTCTCCGTTGACATGTATGTGCGGGAGGACCGTCCCACTCCGGATAAATGTTGCGTGATCTCGCTTTACTCCTGCTATCGAACAGTGTACTTATACACGTACGTGTATCATTCAGTGAATCGTCACGCCGTCCTCCCCGACCGTGATCTCGACGAGACTCGTCACGTCGTGGGAAACGTCGTCCATCGCCGATTCGCCAGCCTTCCGGATCACGACGACGATGTCGACGATCTCCGCGCCGATGCCGTCGAGCGCGTCACAGATCGCCGCGAGCGTTCCGCCGGTCGACAGTAGATCGTCGACGATGAGCACTCGGTCGCCGTCCTCGACGTCGTTTATGTACATCTCCGATTCGGAGTAACCGGTCGATTTGTGCAGCGCGACCTCGTCGTCGAGCCCGTAGGAGCGCTTCCGGATGACGACGAGTGGAACGTCCGTCTGCAGCGACAGCGCCGTCGCGAGGTGGATACCCATCGCCTCGGGAGCGACGATCTTGTCGACGTCGAGGCTCGCGTTTCGCGTGACGCCGACGACGACCTCCCGCAGGAGCGCGGGATCGAGCATCGGCACCCCGTTGCTGATCGGATGGACGAGATACTGATAGCCGTCCTTGTCGACGATCGGCGCCTCGTGTAACGACTCGCGGAGTCGGTCCATGCGGCCCGTTCGTCGATGGGTGAAAAAAGGCGTTCGTTCTCAGAGGACCTCGATCTCGTCGCCGACGGCGATCGTTCCGGACTCGACGATCCTGACGTTCAGCCCGCCGCGGTGGACGAGCGCCGAGAGGACGCCCTCCTCGGTGAGCGACTCGAGGTACGCACACGGTTCGCAGATCTCGGTTCCCTCGCAGACGGCCTCGCCGATCCGGAACCGCTCGTCGAGGAGGTGATCGACGGCGATGCCCCGCGTGGTGACGTTTCGCCGGTGATCGGCCGGCTCGAGATCGATCCCCTCGTCGCGCTCGATGATCTCCAGCGCTTCGGCCTCGAAGAGGGTGAGCGCACGATCAGCCTCCGGAAGCGGTCGCCCCTTGTTCCCGGACCACGAGCCCGCCGCATCGAAATACCGATCGCCGCGGAGCCCCTTGCCGGCGACGGCCTCGGCGGCGTCTTTCGACTGCATCTCGGCACCGGCCTCGGGTGCGACGTGGATCGCCTCGACCCGACCAGATTCGGACGTCATACGATAACAGCGTGCCCGAACGATATAAAAGCGTGCCGCAGGAGGACGATAGGCGCGACGGGGCGACCTGTGGTTCGGTATCACGAATCCCGAACGGCTTTATTACTGGCGGAACGTAGATAGCCCGTGAGTGAGGAACAAGGGCGACGGAACCTCCGAATGCCCAACGACGACGAGCTATTCGCGATAGTGACCGAGCACAACGGCGGAAATCACGTTCGCGTCCGCTGTGAGGACGGACAGAACCGAATGGGTCGGATCCCCGGCCGCATGAAGTACCGAACGTGGATCAACGAGGGCGACGTCGTCCTCGTCGAGCCGTGGGACTGGCAGGACGAGAAGGCCAACATCGAGTGGCGGTACACCGGTCAGGACGCCGACCAGCTCCGCGCCGAAGGCCATATCGACTGACGCCCGGTTGCGACGCTACTGATCCTCGAGAGGTTCGACCTGTTTTCCGGTCGCCTTCGGAACGACGCGGTGAGTCGCGCCACTCCACTGACGGTCGAGTTCGCGTCCCCCGAAGAGTCGATCGAGGAAGACGGCGAGTCCGGCCACTTCCGAGTGAGGCTGGTTGGTGACTCCGACGTTGTAGTCGGCCCGCTCGTAGACGTCGAACGGCACCTTCTCGGCGCCGACGACGACGAGTAGCGGCGCGTCGGCGTGAGCGTCGCGGATGTCGTCTTCCAGATTCTGCACCGGCAGCCCGTACATCGTCAGGTGGACGACTGCGCCCTCCCAGCTATTCAGAAGCGAGCGGTAGCTCTCTGTCAGTTCGACGTCGAACGGCCCGCCGAACCGGTCGGTGATGTCCTCGATCGTTCCCTTGGGACCCGACGCCTCACCGGCGATGACGATCCGGTCGGCACCCAGAGCACGCGCCGTCAACCCGACGTGGGTCGTCATCCGCTCGTCGCGACCGGGCCGGTGACCGAGCCGGAGCACGGCGACTTCGGGTTCTCCTTCCATACCGGCTGTTCGCCCGGGGCGGTTAGGTGGTTTCGGATCGTCTCCCCCGAAACCCACTTGATCGGGGGGATCCCAGAGTGCCCATGGATCTCTCCGGACAGCGGCTCTGTATCACGGGTGGAGCGGGGTTCGTCGGATCGCATCTCGCCGACAGTCTCCTCGACGACAACGAGATCGTCGTCGTCGATCGGTTCTCGAACGGTCGCCGGGAGTGGGTTCCGGGCGGCGCGGAGATCGTCGAAGGGGACCTTCAGGACCCCGATGTCGTCGCGGCGGCGATCGACGGGGAGACGGACGCGGTCTTTCACTGCGCGGCCGACAAGGCGGTCAACAGCGACGATCCGGACGCGCAGTTCCAGCTCAACACGACGCTGACGGCGAACGTGCTAGAGCGGATGCGAGCGGTCGACTGCGATCGGATCGCCTTCACCTCTTCCTCGACGGTGTACGGCGAAGCCCCCCGTCCGACGCCCGAGGATTACGCGCCGAAGGAGCCGATAAGCGCCTACGGCGCCGCAAAACTCGCCGAGGAGTCGCTGCTGTCGGTGTACGCCCACAGCCACGACATCCGCGCGTGGGTGTTTCGGTTCGCCAACATCGTCGGTCCCCGGCTCCAGCTCGGCGCGGTCATCCCGGATTTCATACACAAGCTACGAGAGGATCCGACCACACTCGAAATCCTCGGCGACGGTCGCCAGGAAAAGTCCTACATGCACGTCGTCGACTGTGTCGACGCCATCCGCCACGTCGTCGAACGCGCCGACAGGCCGGTCAACACGTACAACCTCGGCACGCGCACGACGACGTCGGTGCGGACGATCGCCGACGTCGTCGCCGACGAGATGGGGATCGATCCGGAGTACAGCTTCACCGGTGGCAACCGGGGATGGGTCGGCGACGTCCCGCGAATGAGACTCTCGATCGAGAAACTCGCGGGCGCCGGATACGAGCCGTCCGGTTCGTCGGACGACGCGGTGCGACGAGCGACCCAGGAACTGCTCGACGCGGAACGCTAAACGGAGAAGGGCGTTCTGGCCGCGATCTCGGATTCGACGACGCGAAGCACCGCCTCCGCGGTGTACTCTCCGGGGGATGGGTCGTCCCACGACTCCTCGAAGCTCGCCGACTCGCCGGGCTGGAGCCGGGCCGTCGACAGCTGCTGGGCGAACGCCTTTCCGTCGCTGTAGCGCCATCGTTCGCCGCCGTCGAGATCGTAGACTGCGAAATCGGCACGGCAGGCGTCCCGAAAGGTGAGTTCGACCGGCGTGTCGCCCGCGTTGACGACCCGGAACGAGAACCGAACGTCGTCGCCGACGGTTACGTCCAGCGTCGCGTCGATCATGGGTGACGTTAGCTCTCGTCAGTCTTATAACACCACCCCGACGAGGAGGCGAACCCTTTATTTCACCCACCCGTACCATCGGATGTGCAGATCGTCGGATACGACACCGGTGCCGGAGCGACCGAGGAGGCCGCACTCCTCCTCGGGGTTGGTGGGGAACTCCAGCGCGAGCCGCTGACCTCGGGTCGTGAACTCTCCTTCGGGCTCGGCAATCGCCGGTGTGCGGGCGCGCTGCGCGGAGCGAACCACGTTCGGTGCGACGCGCCGGACGCGCCGTACTGTGAGACTCACGACGTCACGTGGGTGTGTGCGCGATGTACGGGCACGTGTCTGAAGGCCGAGATGGACTGCTATCAGGAACACGCCATCTACCTCGCCGCGTTCGCGCCGGCGACGTTCAAAGTCGGCGTGACGAAGTCGGCTCGGCTTCCCGTCCGGCTGCGCGAGCAGGGCGCCGACCGCGGCGCTCGGATCCGGACGGTCGAGAACGGCCGAATCGCCCGGGAGATCGAAGCCGAAATCGCCGCCGAAACCCCGATCCCGGACCGGATCCGCACCGAAACGAAGGTCGAGGGGATGGGTCGATCGGTCGACGAGAGCGCGTGGGAGCGGCTTCTCTCGGAATTTCCCCCCGAGGAGCGGTTCGACATCGACTACGAGCTCGAACTGCCGTCGGCACCGATCGCGGAGACGTTGGCGTCGGGAACCGTTCGCGGGACGAAAGGTCGGTTACTCGTTCTCGATCGAGACGGCGACAACTACGCCGTCGATCTGCGCGAGCTGGTGGGATACGAGCTGACGGACGATCGGTCGTCGCGACGGTTGCAGTCCACGCTCGGATCGTTCTGATCCGTCCCGAGACATGGGGACTTTTCAGAGGGGAGAGCTAAGGCGGGAGTATGACGGACGAAGAACCCGAGGCGACCGAGGACGAATCGGACGACAGTGAGGGGAAATCCTTCCGCGAGCGAGTCGAAGAGATCAGACAGGAGCGCGCCGAGGAACGCGGGGACGGCGAGGAGATGAGCCGCGAGGAGAAGATGGAGGAGATGATGGGCGGTGGCGGCGGCCCCGGCGGAATGGGCGGCAACCCGTTCGCACAGATGATGGGCGGCATGATGGGCGGCGGTGGCGGCCCCGGCGGCATGATGGGCGGTGGCCCCGGCGGACCCGGCGGCGCACCGGGCGGTCGCGGCGAATCCGAAGCCGGCAACGAGGAACTCGTCCGCGAAGTCCGGAAGACTCGCGACGAGCTCCACGACATCCGGCGCGAACTCCAGCGCATCGCGGAAGCGCTCGAAGAGTAATCGAGCCCTCGAATTTTTATACGTCGGCGACGCCCCACTGCTAGGGCGGGCCATGGACGTCAAACCTGAACTTCTCGGACAGAGTTTACTGTCGTCGATATCCGACATCGCCGCCGTACTCGACACCGAGGGTCGACTCGTCTGGTGGAACGATCGACTCAACGAAGTGACCGGATACGACGACGAGGCACTCTCCGAACGGACGGGGTTCGACCTCCTGGCGCCCGATGAGCGGACGATGGCGAAGCAGGCGTTCCTCGAGGTCGACGAGATGAGCAACACCGAAACGCGCGAGTTCGACATCCGGACGCCGAACGGAAGAGTGCCGTACGAGTTCAACGGGACACTTCTCCGGGAGAACGACGACGTCATCGGCGTCGCGATCGTCGCGAGGGACATCAGTCGACGGAAGGAACGGGAACGGGAACTCCGCCGCCGTCGCGACGAGCTGGAAACGTTGAACCGCGTCGGCGAGACGGCCTACGAGACGATCCGAGCCGTCGTCGCGGCCGCATCGCGCGAAGAGATCGAACGGGCGGTCTGTGAGCGACTCGCCGACTCGAATCTGTACCATCCGGTGTGGATCGGCCGAGAGGAGGCCGATTCGATTGAACCGCACACGGGAGTCGACACGAGCGACGGCAAGTTCCTCGACCGAATCACGGCGCTGAAAGAGATCGAATTCAATCGGCCGGCAGAGATCGCTCTCGAGCGAGGGGAGCCGGTCGTTGTCCAGCGGGTTTCGGAGTCGTCGCTCCCCGACGAGGCGAAGGAACTCGCCGAGGAGTACGGGATCCAGTCGGGGCTTGCGGTCGCTCTCGCACACGAGGAGACGACCTACGGCGTGTTGGTCGTCTACTCCGATCGGCCGGACGCGTTCAGCGAACACGAGCGGACGGCGTTCAAGCGGCTCGGCGAACTGGTCGGCTTCGCGATCAGCGCGGTTCACAACGAGCGACTTCTCCTCTCGGAGACGGTGACGGAGCTCGAGATCCACCTCTCACCGCCCGAATCGTATCTCGCAGAGCTGTCGGGCGTCGCTAACGGCCCCTGCTACTACGAGTGGACGACGCCGGAGGGCGACGGGATGTACCGACACATCGTTCGCGTTCCGGGACTCGACGCCGAGCGGGTGAGATCGATCGTCACGAACACGCCGAACGTCGTCCATTGCGAGCGAGTGGGCTCCGACGGCGAGGAGGGTATCTACGAGATCGTCACCGAGGGGTCGTTCGCCCGTCGGCTGCTCGAAGTCGGCGCGTTCCCCTCGGAGGCCGTCGCCGAGGACGGGCGGACGGTCGCGATCGTCGAGGTCCCACCCGACGTCGACGTTCGGGCGGTACTCGCGGCGGCGAACGAGCGGTACGACGCCGCGCTGGTCGCGAAACGCGAGCGTGACCGGAGCGTTCGCTCCGACGAGGAGTACAGAACGGCGGTCGCGGATCGACTCACGGAGCGACAGGAGGAGGCACTCCGGAACGCCTTCTTCAGCGGCTATTTCGAGTGGCCGCGGGACGTGACGGCCGAAGATCTCGCCGCCGAGCTCGATCTCAGCTCGCCGACGCTCCACTATCACCTCCGCGGTGCGGAGCGCGCACTCGCCAGTGCGTACTTCGAGTATCTAAGTGGCTAGAAGCGCTGTTCATTACCGTCCGTAAGTAAGTAGCTGCCGGGGGAGGACACGTCGTCGCCAGGACGCGGTCACGCGCCGTGCGGGCGTTATTGCTTGGCACGCGTGCCATGGGGCTGCACCCACGTCACCATTTCCGTTGCGCGACCGACGGCGCAGTGGATTCCTCGCTGACGTTTCTACAGATATCCCGAGTCGGCAAGCCGCTCGACTCCGTCCACCAGCCGCTCTTCGCTCGCTGCATACGAGAGCCGTGCGTAGCCCGGCGTTCCGAACGCGCTTCCGGGAACCGTCGCGACGTGGGCGTCCTCGATCGCACCCTCACACCAGGCCTGATCGACGGGGTCGTCGACGTCGGTATCGGCCAGCGCCGGACAGTCCGCGCGGACGGGAAGCATCATATAGAAGGCACCGTCCCCGACGGGAACGTCGATGTCGTGCTCGGCGAATCGGTCGACGAGCAGGTCGCGGCGATGACGGAACGCCGCGCGCATCTCCTCGACGGCCGCGTCGGTGTTCCTGAGCGCCTCGATGCCGGCGTACTGGACGAAATGTGCCGCCGACGAGACCGAGTGGGAGTGGAGCTTCGCCGCCTGATCGGTCAGCGCCTTCGGTGCCGCGAGATAGCCGAGCCGCCAGCCGGTCATCGCGTACGCCTTCGAGAAGCCGTTGATCGTGACGGTACGGTCGCCCATGCCGTCGATGGCACCGAGCGAACGCACCTCGACGTCGTATGTGATCGCGTCGTAGATCTCGTCGGAGATCACCGTGACGTCGTGTTCGACCGCGAGGTCGCGCACCCCCTGGAGTGCCGCGTCGGAGAAGACCGCGCCCGAGGGGTTCGCCGGCGAGTTGACGACGAGCAGTTCGGTGTCGTCGCCGACGACCTCACCGAGCTCATCGAGTGCCGGTTCGAGCTGGAACTCGTGCTCCGCGAGGTCGACGCGGGATATTTCGGCGCCGGCGAATTTCGCCATCGCCTCGTAGCTCACCCACGCCGGGTCGAGCAGGACGACCTCGTCGCCGTCGTCTACGAGCGCCTGGAACGTCTCGTAGAGCGCCTGCTTTGCTCCCGGGGTGACGATTATCTCGTCGCTGTCGTATTCGAGGCCGTCGTCGGCGAGCGTCGCGGCGATCTCCGCCTTCAGCTCCGGCACGCCGTTCGAGGGGGCGTAGCCGGTGTAGCCGTCGTCGATCGCGCGCTTGCCGGCCTCGACGATGTTTTCCGGGGTCGGGAAGTCGGGCTCCCCGACGGAGAGATCGACGACGTCGACGCCGTCGGCTTCGAGCCGGCTCGCGAGATCGCTGATCGCGAGCGTCGCGCTCGGTTCAACCCGCCGTACACGGTCCGCAAAATCCATCTCGTGTGTCATGTTTCGAATTCCTCCGCGAGGGCAATAGCGCTCTCGACCGCGGTCGCACCGTAGTCGACCCGGGCTTCGGCTTCGGCCTGGCTCATACCGGGACCGATGATGCCGAGCGTGACCGGCGTGTCCCGCGCCACGGAGACGTCGGTCAGCCCCTGGGCCGCGGCGTCGGCGATCACCGCGTCGTGGTCGGTGTCGCCGGTGATGATCGCCCCGAGCACGGCGACGGCGTCGATCTCCTCGCGACGCGCGAGCCTATCCGCGGCGAGCGGGGAGTCGTAGGCGCCGGGGATCTCGATCGTCTCGACGATCTCGGCGTCGGCCTCGGCGGCGGCCTCTCGGGCGCGGGCCTCCATCTCGTGAGTGACCGGCGTCTCCTTGTTGAACTGCGCGACCACCAGTCCGAGCGCTACCATACGTGCCGATCCGCCGTGGCCGGTAAAAGAACTGCCGATGGATCGATCGGATCGGAAACGTTCTAACCCCCACGGGACTCTGTTTCGAGCATGTCCCGCCGGCGAGACGGAACGCTGCTTTCGGTCGTCGCGATCACGCTTTTCGCGATCGTCGTCCGGGTAGTCGGCCTCGGCGATCGCGTCGCCCACTGGGACGAGGCCCGGGTCGCCTACTGGATCCTCGACTACGGAGCGACGGGCGTGATCTTCTATCGACCGATCGTCCACGGCCCGCTCGTCCAGCTCGTCAACGCACCGATCGTCGACGCGCTCGGCGCAACTGACGGCGTCATCCGGCTGTTCCCGGCAGTCGTCGGCGGACTGCTCCCGCTGTCCGCCCTGCTCTTTCGGCACCGGCTCCGCGACGAGGCTGTCCTCTCGCTCGCAGCTCTGCTGGCGCTGAACCCCGTGTTGGTCTATTACTCACGATTCATGCGCAGCGACATCCTCACCGGCGCGTTCGCGTTCGTCGCGTTCGCGCTTCTCGTTCGCGCGATCGATCTCCGCGATCGTCGGTATCTCTATCCGGCGGCGCTGTTTCTCGCGCTGTCGTTCGGCGCGAAGGAGAACGCGCTGGCGTATCTGCTCGCCTGGATCGGGGCGACTGTCCTGCTCGTGGACCATCGACTGTTCGTCGCCCGCGGGCTCCCCGACCCCTGGCGACGGCGGCTCGCTCGAACGACCCGACGGAGCCGAAACGCCCTGCGAACGATCTCCGAGGGCGGGCGCGACGCTCTCGCGGACGGCGTTCGACGAGGGGGAGCGCGACTCCGTCGCCCGGTCGCAACCGCCGGAGGCGTCGCCGCGTCGTTTTTCCTGCCGCTCGTCTACGTCTACGCACCGCGCGGGTCGCTCCCGAGTCAGAGCCTCTACTACAACTCCTGTGCGGGCTACGACGGCTACTTCGACGTGGCCGCGGCGCCGACGCTCGGCGAGGCGGTCGCAAACCCACTGAACCTCCCCCGCCTCTTCGCGTTCACCGTCGGCTCGACGGCAGAGCTGTACGCCTGCCAGTGGATCACGCCCCGGACCGAGGATCCGAACCCGTACTTCGAGTTCCTCGCCGGGATGGCCTCCGTCACCGTCGAGACGTCGTGGCCGATCGTCGCACTCGCCGTGATCGCGTTCGTCGTCACCCGATACCGGGCGGATATCCCGGACGACCTCGTCGCGTTCACGTTCTACTGGGGCGCCGCGTCGCTCGTCGGCTACCCGTTCATCACGGACATCGGCGGTGCAGTATGGCTCCTCGTTCACGTCGTGCTCCCGCTCACGATTCCCGCCGCGGTCGCGCTGGGGTGGCTACTCGCCGCCCTCCGCGAGGGGATCGCCTCCGGAAACGCCGTCGACGCGGCGATCGCCGGCTTCGTCGTGCTCGTCCTCTTGGGGTCGATGGCCGGGACCGTCTACGCGACGAGCTTCCAGAACACACACTCCCACGAAAATCCGCTCGTACAGTACGCTCAGCCGGGAAGCGAGGATCTGCGCGAGACGCTCGAGGAGATGGAACAGCTCTCCGGTGGTGGCGGAGTGGACGTGCTCCTCTACGGTGACGAACTCACCGGACCGACGGGCGGCGAGCTCGATTACCGGCCGAACTGCTCGGACTGGTTCACGGCACTGCCGCTCCCGTGGTACTTCGAGGCAAACGACGCGGTCGTCGACTGTGCGACGGACGAGGAGGAACTCGACGCGGCGGCCGACGACCGACCGCCAGTCGTGATCGTCGGCGAGGACGATCGAGCGGCGACCGACGAGCGGTTCGCCGACTACCGCACGGAGACGCACCTCATTCGCTCGTTCGACACCCCGGTCGTCTTCTACGTCGACGACGACCGCCTCGAGGAGAACTGACCGATCCGAACGGCAACATTCAGGCGGTCGGGGCGTCGAGATGCGGTATGAAACAGAACACGCCGGCAGCGACCCTCGGCGTCATCGGTGGCGGTCAGCTCGGACGGATGCTCGGGGAAGCCGCCGGACCGCTCGGCGTCGATGTCGTCGTCTCCGATCCGACCCCTGACTGCCCGGCAGCACCGGTTGTTCGCGAACAGGTCGTCGGCGCTTTCGACGACTACGAGACGATCCGCACCGTCGCCGAGCGAGCCGACGTGCTCACCTACGAGATCGAGTTGACGGATCCGGACGCGCTCGAGCGCGCCGCGGCGGAGACCGGAACACCGGTTCACCCGGATCCAGGGACGCTGCGGACGATTCAGGACAAGCTCGTCCAGAACCGTGCGCTGGCCGAGGCCGGGATCCCGATACCGGAGTACCGGCGAGTCGACGACGAGGACGATCTCCGCGCGGCCGGCGACGCCTTTGGGTGGCCGGTCATGCTGAAGGCCCGAGAGGGAGGCTACGACGGACGGGGGAATTTCCCGGTGGCGTCGAGTGAGGACCCCGCAGCGGCGCTTTCGGAAATCGGTGGTGACGCCCTGGCCGAGGAGATGGTCGAGTTCGATCGAGAACTGGCCGTCATCGGCGTGAAGGGCGACGGGGAAGTCCGGGCGTTCCCGGTGACAGAAACGATCCACGAGGAGGAGATCCTTCGCCGAACCGTTTCGCCGGCACGGACCGACGCCGGGACGCGCGGTCGAGCGCGCGAGGTCGCTTTCGACGTGCTCGACGTACTCGAGGGGCGAGGCGTCTACGGGATCGAGCTGTTCGAGGTCGACGGGGAGATCCTCGTCAACGAGATCGCCCCGCGGCCGCACAACTCGGGCCACTGGACGATCGAAGGGGCCGCGAGCTCCCAGTTCGACCAGCACGTCCGTGCGACGCTCGGGTGGCCGCTCGGCGCCGCAGAGCGACGGTGTCCGACGGTGTCGTTCAACCTGCTCGGTGACGTCGACGAACCCACTGCTGCCGCCCTCTCCGGCGTCGAGGAACTGCTCTCGGCGCCCGGAGCGAGCCTCCACTGGTACGGCAAGCGGGAGGTGAGACCGCTCCGGAAGATGGGCCACGTCACGCTCACCGACGAGGAGTCGACAGCCGTCGAGACGCTCCTCGGGCGTGCGGAGACGCTCGAATCGGCAGTGACGTTCCGTTGACTACCGACCCTCGAAGTCGGGGTCGCGATCCTCGCCGAACGCCTCGATCCCCTCGAGGTGATCCGCCGTCGCCTTCGCGATCGCCTGTGCGTCGGACTCTCGCTCGGCGGCCGCCCGAATGCCGCCGTCGAGGCCGCGGTCGATGTTCTGCATCGAGTAGCTCAGCGCGACGGTGGGGCCCTCGGCGATCGTCTCGACGAACTCGTCGGCGCGCGCCTCGAACTCGTCGTCCGGATAGGCGTGGTTGGCGAGCCCCATCTCCTCCGCGCGAGGCCCCTCGACGAGTTCGCCGGTGAGCGTTATCTCCTTGGCCTTCTGCGGGCCGATCAGTCGCGGCACCAGATACGAGGTCGTGAGATCGACCGACAGACCGATGTTCCGGAAGACGAGCCCGAACGTCGACCGCTCGCTCGCGAGAACGACGTCGCAGGCGAGGGCCAGCCCCATCCCGGCGCCGACGCAGTAGCCGTCGACCTTCGCGACGGTCGGTACCCCGAAGTTGAAAATCCGGATCGGGAGTTCCTCGCAGAGCCCGACGATGCGACGAACGTCGTCGTGCTGGCTCCGCTCGCTTCCCTCACCCATTCCGCTGATGTCGCCACCGGCACAGAATGCAGGTCCGGCACCCTGGAGGACGAGACAGCGCACGTCGTCGTCGGCCTCCGCCTCCTCGAGCGCGTCGGCCACCCCGGAGACGATCGCCGACGAGAGTGCGTTCATGCTGTCGGGCTCGTTCAGCGTGATCGTGGCGACTCCGTCTTCGATCTCGAGTCGTACGGCATCGGATGACATGGCTCTCAGGAGGGGCGTCGCTCTGTTATACGTTGTGGAGACCGCAACTCAAAAGCGGTCGACGCTCCGGGAGACACGTATGACTGAATCGAACGCAGTCGAGGCGCTCGTCGATCTGCTGGAGTCGGAGGCACGAACCGAACGATCACCCGAAGAGACACCCGAGATCGGCATCGTGATGGGATCGGACTCGGATCTCGACACGATGTACGGCGCCTACGAGGCGCTGACGACGCTCGGCTTCGAGGAGCTGACCGACTACGACGATCCGCCCGAAGCGCGCTTTACCTTCGAGACGTTCGTCGTCTCGGCTCACCGAACGCCGGAGCTGATGTACAGCTACGGCGAGACGGCCCGTGATCGAGGGCTGGACGTGATCATCGCGGGGGCCGGCGGGAAGTCGGCCGATCTCCCGAACATGACGGCGTCGATCGCCTACCCGCTCCCCGTCATCGGGGTCCCAGTGCAGGAAAAATCCGTCCCGTCGGTTATCGGGATGCCGACGGGTGCACCGATCGTCGCGGTGGACGCGGGGAAGTCGTTCAACGCCGCGCTGTCCGCGGTTCAGATACTCGCGCGCGAACACGAGACGCTCGAGGCCGAACTCGAGGCGTACCACGAGGCGCTTCGGGACGACGTCGGGACGGTCTCCGAGCGTCTCCACCGACTCGGAACCGAACGATTCCGGGCCGAACGCGAGTGAGAGTGCCACCGCGAAGCGTGCGAGGGCCTCGTCGGTGACGTTCGGGCCGGTCTCGACCCCCCGGCGGGCAAGTCAACAATTCTTATGTACAAGACTTGCTAACCGTCATACGATACAGACGCGATGAGTAATCCATGGATCGCCGTCGGGGCGCTGGCGGTAGTGGGGCTCGCGATTCCGATTTCGATGATCGTGATATCCTCGCTGCTTCGCCCGTCCGTCCCCGAGCAAGGTAAACGCGCCATATACGAGTCCGGTGAGATCCCGACCGGAACCACGCGAATTCGCTTTAACATTCAGTACTACATGATCGCGTTGCTGTTCGTCGTCTTCGACATCGAGACGGTGCTCATCTTCCCGTGGGCACTCATTTACAGCGACGCAGTCGCGCAGTTCGGACTGGTCCCGGTACTCGGTCCGATGCTGGTGTTCCTCGCGATACTTCTGATCGGACTCATCTGGGCGTGGCGCAACGGTGCAGTTCGCTGGGTCAAGAGTCCACGTGCGGAAATCAAGAGCCAACTATGAGTAGCGACCAACTCCACGATACGGTCTCGACGCAGGAGGCCCGGATGGGCGACGGTGTCGACAACCGGTTCAACTCCAAGCTCCGGGAGGCGTTCGGCTCCTCGCCGTTCATCCTCACGAAGTTCGACAAGTTCATGAACTGGGTCCGGAGCTCCTCGATGTTCATGCTGCAGTTCGGAATCGC
>SKTU01000040.1 GCA_007122455.1 Haloarculaceae archaeon
AGCATCGACTCCTGGGCCTCCTTGCCCTGCTTTGCCCGCCCCGCCCGCGCCGCTCGCGAGAACGCCTTGTCGACCAACTCCTCCGACCGGGGCGTCGTCGGAAGGTCTTCGAAGTGCATGGTGGGTAATTGCCCGTCGACGGGTATAAGCCCCGTGTTCGGCCGTCACGCCTATCCCTTTTGGGACCCTCCGGAGAGATATGACTGACTGGCGCGCTGTGATCGTCGGCTTTCTCGTCGGTGCCGTCCTCGGGGCGTTCGCGTTCGCGATTCCCGTGATCGGCCACATCGCCGCAGGGCTGATCGGCGGCGGCGTCGCCGGCTACATGGCCGGCGGTGGACTGCTTCGCGGTGCGTGGCACGGGCTGCTCGCGGGTGCGCTCGGCGGGCTGGTGGTGGCCCTCCTCGTTGCCATCGCCGCGTCGGTCCTCGGCGGCTTCATCGGCGGACCGCCGGGTGGGGTGCTCAGTGGACTGGGCGTCTTCGCCCTGGGAGCGCTCGTCGCGTTCCTGCTCGCGATCGACAGCGCGATCGGCGGCGCGATCGGCGGACTGCTCGGCGAGTAGTCGATTCAGCGGATACCCTCGAGGATCCGTTCGTAATACTCCTCGAAGTCGGGATCGGTTCGCGAGCGCGGCCTCGGGAGATCGATCTCGACGGTTTCGCGGATCGATCCGGGGTCCCTCTCCATCACGAGGACCCTGTCGGCGAGCGTGACCGCCTCCTCGACGTCGTGCGTGACGAACAGTACGGTCTTTTCGGTCCGTCGCCAGATGTCGAGCAGTTCGTCCTGGAGCATCGCTCGCGTCCGCGCGTCGACGGCGCCGAACGGCTCGTCCATCAGGAGGAGATCGGGATCGACTGCCAGCGCGCGCGCCAAGGCGACCCGCTGTTTCATGCCGCCCGAGAGGGATTTCGGATAGCTCTTCTCGAATCCCTCGAGGCCGACCAGCTCGACGAGCTGTCGGACGCGGTCGGCGTGCTCGGACTCCGGCACGCCACTCTTTTCGAGGCCGAAGGCGACGTTACCGCGGACGGTTCGCCACGGAAAGAGGTGGTACTCTTGGAAGACGATCCCCATGCTCGAGTTCGGCTCCCGAACGGGTTCGTCGTCGACGTAGACGGTCCCCGACGTGGGCGCCTCCAGTCCGGAGACGATCCGGAACAGCGTCGTCTTCCCGCAGCCCGACGGGCCGACGATACAGACGAACTCGCCCGGTGTTACCTCGAAGCTGACGTCCTCGAGCGCCTGTACGGTCTTCCGTTCGCCGTCGTATCGCTTTCCGACGCCGTCGACGCGGACGCGGCTCGCGGTTTTTCCTACCGCCACGCCAAAACCCTCCGTTGGGCGGCTCGAAACGCCGTGTCGACGAGGAGAAACATCAGGCTCAACACGAGGATGTACGCGATCACGGCGTCGACCTGGAGGTTCTGTCCCGCCCGGAAGATCCGACGGCCGATTCCCGGAACGCCGAATATCTCCGAGGCGACGTCGAGGAGCTCCTCGGAGACGCCCTCGACCCCGCCGTAGGTGGCGTAGAAGTTGATCCAGAACGCGCCGATGGCGATGATGAACGCGGCGCCGGCGTGGTTGATGCCGAACCACGCGATGGCGAAGCCGATCAGCGCGAGCGGTGGTACCGGACGAAGCACGCGGACGACCGCCTCGAGAGACGGAGTAAACTATCAGCCATTAGTGCAACTGAACGCCCGACGGCGTATTAGTTGATCGTCGACGATAAGAACAACGGATGACAGCGACGTCGAAATCTGCCGAAAAGCGACCGACTACGGCGAGATCGGTCGGTATATCCGCTGATCGATCGTCTCGTATAGCGGCAATGATTTCTGAAACGGCTGATATGTATTCTATATGATATGTATTGTGTCCGCACGCCCCATCGACGGTAGACTAAACGAACTTTTATGATAGATTCCTCGCCTACCGGATAGTATGCGACAGAAGACCTGCGTGGTGACCGGTTCCTCGAAGGGGATCGGGCGGGGCATCGCCGAACGGTTCGGTGCCGACGGCTGTAACGTCGTGGTCAACTACCGAAGCTCGAAGTCGGAGGCTGAGGCGGTCGTCGAGCGTATCGAGGCGGCAGGTGGGTCGGCAATTGCGGTGCAGGCCGACGTCACCGATCAGGACGCCGTCGACGCGATGCGAGACCGAACCCGCGAGACGTTCGGTCCGATCGACGTGCTCGTCAACAACGCCGGGATCAATCAGGACGTCCTCTTCGACGAGATGTCTCACGAGGAGTGGGACGTCGTCCTCGACGTTCACCTCGACGGGGCGTTCCACTGTACGCAGACGTTCTACGACGACCTCGCCGACGCCGAGAGCGGGCGACTGATCAACATCTCCAGTATCGTCGGTCAGGGCGGCAATCTCGGACAGGCGAACTACGCGACGGCCAAGGCCGGTATCTTCGGTTTCACGCGGACGCTGGCGCTCGAACTCGCTCGGGAGGGGTCGACCTCCAACTGCGTCGCCCCCGGCTTCATCGCGACGGATATGGTCGAGAGCCTTCCGGACTCGATCAAGGGGAAGATCCGCGACGACACGCCGCTCGGACGGCTCGGCACCGTCGAGGAGATCGCCGAGATCGTCGCGTTTCTGGCCAGCGACCACTCCTCGTTCATCACGGGCGAAGTGATCGACGCCAACGGCGGAAAGGATCTGTAAGTCCTGCTCGATCGAACGAAGCTCCTGTCAACCTCCCCGGCGGTCATAAGAACTATGCCGTCTGGCTACCCTCTCGCGACCATGGGCCTCATGAGCAAGCTCCTGGGTGGCAACTCCAGAAACCGAGAGGATTACGTCGAACTCGACGTCGACGACTTCAGCGGTGACGCCCCGGAGGCACGAATCCAGATACGACTCGCGGAGATAAACGACAAGAGCGACGTCGTCGACATCAAGGACGCCGTCTACGACGGCGACGTCGTCATCGCCGACATCACTCGCCACTCCACGACCGACCGGACGATGGAGCACATCGCCGACGAGCTCCGACAGGTCGCAAACGAGGTCGGCGGCGACATCGTCCAGAAGGCCGACGACCAGATCATCATTACGCCGAGTAGCGTCGGCATCGCACGCGAGAAGCTGTAAGCCCGCCCGTAGACGGTCTTACGAGCACGCCGGCAGACGATCGCGCTCTCACTGGAACCGAACGCCCAGATCGTGGAGCCCCTCGTTGTTCATCGCGAGGTTGATGAGCAGCGGCGTCACCGCCTCGACTTCGGCGGCGTTGCCGAGCCCGCCGCCGTCGAGTGCGCGAAGCCCGTCGATGTCCTCCGCCAGGGTCGCGACGATCTCCTTTGCGTCCTCGTCGTCGCCGACGATCACCGTGTCCCACTCGAACGTCGCGTCGAGATCCGCGAGTCGGCCCGCCGGGAGGTTGTGGAACGCTCCCACGAGCGCCACGCTGTCGGGCGCCGCGTCGGCCGCCAGGGCGGTGACGCTACCGGCCCCCGGTCGGTTGTAGTGGAGCCCCCCGTCGTCGCGCTTCATCCCGACGGCGGGTGTCACGAGGACGGTGTCGTCGTCGAGTCGGTCGGCGACGGCCTCGATCGTTTCGACGAGGTGGTAGGCGGGCACCGAGCAGATCACGACGTCGGCCCGGTCGGCCGCCATCGCGTTTTCGAACCCCTTGATGTCGGCTTCGACGCCGCGGCTCTCCAGCTCCGTGGTGTACTCTTCGGCCTTGTTCCGCGCCTTCTCGGGGTCACGTGAGCCGATCAGCAGTTCGCGGTCGGTGTTGTACCCCCACCGAAGCGCGAGCCCCTGCCCGATGTCGCCCGTCCCGCCGAGTAATGCGAGTCGCATATCGGACCGTCGGGCGTCGCCGAGTTAATCGTTCTGTGAGCGGAAAGGGAGACAGTCGCTATCGCGATACTTTTCAACTCCGCGACCCCGTCTTCGGTATGAACCGACAGGGTCCGCCGCCCGCCG
>SKTU01000108.1 GCA_007122455.1 Haloarculaceae archaeon
CGGCCGCTGACGGGGGTCTGGACCGACGACGTCCACGAGGATCTCGGTCGCGCGCTGTCCGTACCTGAAGAACAGTCCGGAGACGCCGAGAGCACGATCCGCGAGGCAGCCGACGCGGGAACGCTGGCGGACGTTCGGGTCATCACCCACACCGTCCCCAGCGAGCTCTCCAGCGTTCCGAAAAAGCGACCTGACGTGATGGAATCTCGCGTCGGCGGCGGTTCGATCGACGACCGCCTCGAGTTCGCGCTCGAACTCGTCGACTCCGGTGGGGAGCACGCCATGACTGACGTGTTCCGCGCCGGCGAGTACGCCGACGTCGCGGGCGTCACGAAGGGGGAAGGCACTCAGGGCCCGGTCAAGCGCTGGGGCGTCCAAAAGCGGAAGGGGAAACACGGTCGTCAGGGATGGCGCCGACGGATCGGCAACCTCGGTCCGTGGAACCCCTCGCGCGTCCGATCGACGGTTCCCCAGCAGGGACAGACCGGTTACCACCAGCGAACCGAGCTGAACAAGCGGCTCGTCGCGCTGGGTGACGACGACGTCACCCCCGACGGCGGCTTCGTCAACTACGGTGAGGTCGACGGATCGTACGCACTGGTGAAGGGATCGGTTCCGGGGCCGAACAAGCGCCTCGTGCGCTTCCGCCCGGCGGTGCGACCCGGAGACCAGCCGCGCCTCGACCCCGAGGTTCGGTACGTCTCGACCGCCTCCAACCAGGGATAATCCATGAAGGCAACAGTACGCGACCTGGACGGCGACGATGCGGGCGAGATCGAGCTGCCGGAGGTCTTCGAGACCACGTTCCGGCCGGATCTGATAAAGCGCGCAGTGCTCGCCGCTCAGGCCAACCGACAGCAGGACAGCGGAACCGACGAGTACGCGGGGCTTCGGACCCCGGCGGAGTCGTTCGGCAGCGGTCGTGGACTCGCACACGTCCCACGGCAGAACGGACGTGCGCGCGAGGTTCCGCAGGCCGTCTCGGGCCGACGAGCACACCCGCCGAAGGCCGAAACCGATCGCGGGCTCGAGATCAACAAGAAGGAGCGACAGCTCGCGACCCGAAGTGCGATCGCAGCGACGGCTGACGCCGACGCAGTGTCCGACCGCGGTCACGCCTTCGACGACGGCCTCGAACTCCCGCTCGTCGTGAGCGACGAGTTCGAGGAACTCCTCAAGACGAAGGAAGCCGTCGAACTGCTCGAGGCGCTGGGCGTCTACGCCGACGTCGAGCGCGCCGAGGACGGCAAGACGGTCCGTGCCGGCCGGGGGACGACCCGTGGACGGAAGTACAAGACGCCGAAGTCGATTCTGGTCGTCACGAGCGAGGAGCCGTCGCTCGCCGCCCGCAACCTCGCGGGCGTCGACGTGACGACGGCTGCGGAGGTCAACGCCGAAGACCTCGCGCCCGGCACGCTGGCCGGTCGACTCACGCTGTGGACCGAGAGCGCCATCGAGGAGGTGGCGGACCGATGACGCTGAAACATCCGCTCGTCACCGAGAAGGCGATGAACGCGATGGACTTCGAGAACAAGCTCCTGTTCGTCTGTGACGTCAACGCCACCAAGCCGGAGATCGCTTCGGCGGTGGAGGCGCAGTTCGACGTCGTCGTCGACGACGTCAACACGCAGGTAACGGTCAGCGGGGAGAAGAAGGCGACCGTGAAACTGTCGGACGACGACGACGCACAGGAAGTCGCGTCCAGAATCGGGGTGTTCTGATCATGGGACGACGAATTCAAGGACAACGGCGGGGGCGCGGCAGTTCGACGTTCCGCGCACCGTCGCACCGATACAAGGCCGAACTGTCCCACCGGACAGTCGAGGACGGCGACGTCATCGCCGGCGAAGTCGTCGGGCTGGAACACGATCCCGCCCGATCGGCACCGCTGGCGGACGTCGAGTTCGAGGACGGCGACCGACGACTCGTGCTCGCCCCCGAGGGAATCGCGGTCGGCGACACGATTCAGGTCGGCGTCTCCGCGGAGATCGCGCCGGGGAACACGCTTCCGCTGGCAGAGATCCCCGAGGGTGTTCCGGTGTGTAACGTCGAGCGGCAGGCCGGCGACGGCGGGAAGTTCGCCCGCGCCTCCGGCGTGAGCGCGACGCTTCTCACTCACGATCGCAACGCCGCGGTCGTGCAGCTACCGAGCGGCGAGATGCGCCGACTCTCACCGGATTGCCGTGCAACGATCGGCGTGGTCGCCGGCGGTGGGCGGACGGAGAAGCCGTTCGTCAAGGCCGGCAACAAGCACCACAAGATGAGAGCGCGCGGCACGAAATACCCGCGCGTTCGCGGGGTCGCGATGAACGCGGTCGACCACCCCTTCGGTGGCGGTGGCCGCCAGCACCCCGGCAAACCAAAAAGCGTCTCCCGCGACACGCCGCCGGGGCGTAAGGTCGGCGACATCGCCTCCAAGCGAACCGGCCGCGGCGGGAAAGGAGGAAGAGAATGAGCTCGGAATACCAGATCGGCCACGAGGGGGAGTTCCTCTACCGTGGTCACACGCTCGACGAGTTGCAGGAGATGGAGCTCGACGAGGTTACGGAACTGCTTCCCGCACGACAGCGGCGAACCATCGAACGAGGACTCTCCGCCGAACAGGAGAAACTGATCGACAAAGCGCGAGCGCGCGACGCCGAGCAGACCGCGAACGAGCCGATTCGGACCCACCTGCGGGACATGCCGGTCCTGCCGGAGTTCGTCGGGCTGACGTTCGCAGTCTACAACGGCCAGAGCTTCGAGCGCGTCGAGATAGAGCCGGAGATGATCGGCCACTATCTCGGTGAGTTCCAGCTCACCCGGACGTCCGTCGAACACGGACAGGCGGGTATCGGTGCGACTCGGTCCTCGAAGTTCGTACCGCTCAAGTGACCATGGGAATCAGCTACAGCGTCGACGCGGATCCGGATACGACGGCGAAAGCCATGCTCCGGGAGCGTCACATGAGCCACAAGCACAGCAAGGAGATCGCACGAGCGATAAAGGGAATGACCGTCGACGACGCCGTCGACTACCTCGAATCGGTCGTCGAGGGCGACCGGTCCGTTCCGTTCAAATCGCACAACTCCGGTGTCGGGCATCGAAACGACATCGAGGGGTGGGATGCGGGCCGATACCCCGAGAAAGCCTCCAGAGCGTTTCTCGATCTCCTCGAGAACGGCATCAACAACGCCGAACAGCAGGGATTCGAGGGTGAATCCATGACGATCGCCCACGTCGCCGCCCACAAGGTCGGCGAGTCCCCGGGGCAGAGGCCCAGGGCGTTCGGCCGAGCCTCGCCGTGGAACACGCCACAGGTCGATGTCGAACTGATCCTCGAGACGACGGAGGACGACGAATAATGGCCGACGAACACCAGTTCATCCAGGACGGACTCCAGCGGACTCAGATCGACGAGTTCTTCGCCGACGAACTCTCCCGTGCGGGCTACGGCGGCATGGACGTCGCCAAGACCCCGATGGGGACACAGATCGTCCTCAAGGCCGAAAAGCCCGGTATGGTGATCGGGAAGGGTGGGAAGAACATCCGGAAGATCACGACCGAACTCGAGGAACGGTTCGATCTCGACGATCCTCAGATCGACGTTCAGGAGGTCGACGAGCCGGATCTGAACGCTCAGATCGTCGCCGATCGGCTGGCGAACGCCCTCGAACGTGGTTGGTACTTCCGGAAGGCCGGTCACACCACGATCGACCGCATCATGGATTCCGGCGCTCTCGGCGCCGAGATCGTCCTCAGCGGGAAGGTCACGGGTGCCCGGTCGCGCGTCGAGAAGTTCAACCGCGGCTACATCAAGCACAACGGCGAACCCGCCGAGGAGATCGTCGACAGCGGTATCGGCACCGCGGTGATGAAGCTCGGCACGATCGGCGTGCAGGTGAAGATCATCCCGCCGGAGGCCGAACTCCCCGACGACTTCCGCATCTACGAGGACGTCGACGTCGAGGACTTCGTTCAGGAGCCGGAGGGTGACGTCGAGGAACTCCTCGAGGAGCCCGAGGAGGCGGACGCCGAACCCGTCGGCGCCGATCCCGAGGAGGTTCTCGAGGCGGACGCCGACGCGGACGTCTCTGAGGAGATCGCCGAGGAGGAGATCATCGAGGAGGCGGTCGATCCCGAGGAGGGAGAGTCGCCGACGTCCCCGCCGGACTCCGCCGAGGAGCCCGAGGAGGAACTCGACGAGGAGATCGAGGCGGAAGCCGCCGAGCTCGTCGAGGAGATGGAAGCCGACGAGGACGCTGACGCCGACGACGAGGAGGGTGACCAGTAATGGCCGTTCTCCACGTCGAGGAGGTTCGCGACATGACGCCCGCCGAGCGAGAGGCGGAGCTCGAACAGCTGGAGACGGAGCTACTGAACGCCAAAGCCATCCAGGCCGCCGGCGGCGCCCCGGAGAACCCCGGTCGCATCAGCGAGCTTCGGAAGACGATCGCCCGCATCAAGACCATCCAGCGAGAGGAGGGCGATCTGGAGTAAGATGACTCCTGAAACGCTCGTCCGCCACGAACTCGCCGGCCTCCACGTGGAGGTCGTGGCTTCGCCCAACGCCGACGTAGTCGGCCTCGCCGGGCGCGTCGTCGACGAGACGACGAACACGCTGCTCGTGGCGACGAGCGAGGGAGTCAAACAGGTGCCGAAGGCGGCTGCGACGTTCCGATTCACGATCGACTGTGAGGCGCGACGCGCCTCGAACAGTCGGGACGTGACGCCGCGAGACGACGGGGAAACGGTCCGCGTCGTCGTCGACGGCGATCGGCTCGTCGCTCGGCCGGCTCGACGCACCGAACAGCATGGAGGTTCACTATGGCAATAGGACTCGACGTATCCACGCCTCCGGAACCCGAAAACCCGGAGGAGTACGACTACGAGACGTGTCCGTTCTTCGGTGAACTGCCCGTTCGCGGGCAGCTCATCGAGGGGACGGTCGTCTCGACTGACATGGACCGCACCGTCGTCGTCGAGCGGGAGTACGAGGTACACGTACCGAAGTACGACCGCTACATGAAGCGACGTTCCCGCATCTCGGCACACGTGCCCGAGATTCTGGAGCCGCTCTCGGTAGGCGACGACGTGAAGATCGCGCAGACCCGACCGCTCTCGAAGACGAAGAGCCACGTCGTGGTCGAAGTTACGGACGGTGAGGAGTGATGGAGGCGCTCAACGCCGACGTCACGCCCGGACTCGAGAAGGGTTCGCTCATCAACTGTGCCGACAACACCGGCGCTCGCGAGCTGAAAGTCATCTCCGTCGCCGGTTACTCGGGGACGAAGAACCGCCACCCCAAAGCGGGGCTCGGCGACAAGGTGACTGTCTCGGTCACCAAGGGTACCCCGGAGATGCGGCGGCAGGTGCTCGAGGCGGTGATCATCCGCCAGCGGAAACCCTTCCGACGTCCCGACGGTACGCGCGTGAAATTCGAAGACAACGCGGCCGTCATCGTCGACGAGAACGAGGACCCCCGCGGCACGGAGCTCAGGGGACCGATCGCTCGTGAAGTCGCAGAGCGGTTCGGAAGCATAGCTAGCGCGGCGACGATGATCGTATAGCATGACACGACAACCACGAAAACAGCGCAATCGAACGGAACGCGCCTCGCTGCACGAAAAGCAAAAGCAGGTACGGGCACCGCTGTCGCCGGATCTCCGCGAGGAGTACGGCCAGCGGAGCGTCCGCGTCAACGCGGGCGACACCGTCGAGGTGCAGCGCGGTGACTTCGCCGGCGAATCCGGCGAGGTCGTCGAGGTGCTGCTCCGAGACGCGGTCATCCACGTCGAAGACGTGACGCTGGAGACGGCGGATGGCGAGGAGGTTCCCCGTCCGCTCGAGGCCAGCAACGTTCAGGTGACGGATCTGGACCTGTCCGACGACGTGCGACAGGCGCGACTCGAACGCGACGAGGAGGATAACGAATGACGAAACATCAAAAGCGACTCGCGGTTCCGAAGTCCTGGCCCGTCGAGCGGAAGGAAGAGACCTACACGACGAAGGCCGGTTCCGGACCGCACGGAGCGGACGGCGTACCGCTGCTCATCGTCCTTCGGGACGTGCTCGGCTACGTCAACTCGAAGAAGGAAGCGCGCTACGCGCTCGATCAGGACAGCATCCTGGTCAACGGGAAGGCGGTTTCCGACGAGCGCCGACCAGTCGGGATGTTCGACATCCTGGCGTTCGTCGAGCGCGACGAGTACTACCGCATCTTCCCCGACGAGGGCGGTCGGCTGTCGCTGACGTCCATCGACGGGGACGCCGCGGGCTCGAAGCTCGGCAAGATCGCCGGCAAGACGCAGGTCCCCGGCGGCGACACGCAGCTGACGCTGCACGACGGTCGGACGCTTCTCGTCGACGACGCGGAGACGTACGCCGTCAACGATTCGATCGTCGTCGACAACGACGACGGCGAGATCGTCGCACACTTCTCCTACGAGGAGGGTGCGCTGGTGACTGCCGTTCGCGGCGGTCACGCCGGTCGCATCGGTACGATCGACGAGATCCGGGTGACGCCCGGCTCGTCGTCGAACAGCGTGCTGATCCACGACGACGACGATCCCTTCGAGACGATCGAGGAGTACGTCGTCGTGATCGACGAGAACTTCACTGACGACGGGGACGCCCCGAGCGACGATAGCGTCGAGGAGGGTGACGACGAATGAGCTCCGAGACGACAGAGACCGGACTCCACGAGATGCGTGAGCCGGTCGTCGAGAAGGTCGTCGTCCACATGGGCATCGGTCAGGGCGGTGAACCGCTCGGTCGCGCCGAGTCGATCCTCGGCGAGATCACCGGTCAACAGCCCGTCCGAACGACGGCCAAGCAGACGCTCCAGGATTTCAACATCCGGGAGGGTGACCCGATCGGAGCGAAGGTGACACTTCGCGACGAGATGGCCGAGGAGTTCCTCGAGACGGCACTTCCGATCGTGACGCTTTCGGCGTCACAGTTCGACGAGACCGGGAACTTCAGCTTCGGTATCGAGGAGCATACCGACTTCCCGAGTCAGGAGTACGATCCGAGTATCGGGATTTACGGACTCGACGTCACCGTAAACCTGGTTCGGCCGGGATACCGCGTACGCAAACGCGCCAAAGCCGCCCGGACGATCCCCTCGAAGCACCGACTCACGCCCGAGGACGCGATCGCGTTCCTCGAGGCGAACTACGACGTCGACGTCGATACGGAGGTGTCCGAATGAGCGAATCAGAACAGGAGACGGGCGAGCAGGCCGCAAAGCGAACCGGTCAGCTCGAGGCGTGCCAGCGCTGCGGGCGTAAGCAGGGCCTGGTCGGCAAGTACGACATCTGGCTCTGCCGACAGTGCTTCCGCGAAGTCGCCCGCGGCATGGGATTCAAAAAGTACAGCTAACAATGGCGGACAACGACCCCCTGGCCAGCGCGCTCTCGGGTCTCGACAATGCCGAGAGTGTCGGCCACTTAGACCAGACGATACAGCCCGCCTCGAACGAGATCGGTAGTGTACTCGAGGTCCTCTACGACCGCGGGTACGTCGACGGATTCCAGTTCGTCGACGACGGAAAGGCCGGTCGCTTCGAGGTCGAACTGAAAGGTGCGATCAACCGCTGTGGCGCGGTCAAGCCCCGCTATTCGGCGGGTGCCGACGAGTTCGAGAAGTGGGAAAAGCGTTTCCTGCCGGCTCGAGACTACGGGACGCTCATCGTCTCGACGAGCCACGGCGTCATGAGCCACTACGAGGCCCGACAGCAGGGAATCGGTGGCCAAGTGATCGCGTACGTATATTAGAACCATGCGCAAGGAAATCGACATTCCGGACGAGATCACGGCGACGCTCGACCACCTCGATCTCACGATCGAGGGAGAAAACGGGAGCGTCACGCGACGGCTCTGGTATCCCGACGTAGCGGTCTCCGTCGAGGACGACGCCGTCGTCGTCGAAACCGACGACACGAACGCCAAAACGGCGGCCACCGTCGGAACGTTCGTCAGTCACATCGAGAACATGATCTACGGCGTGACCGACGGCTGGGAGTACAGCATGGAAGTGTTCTACTCTCACTTCCCGATGCAGGTCTCCGTCGCCGGCGACGAGGTCGTCATCGAGAACTTCCTCGGCGAGCGAGCGCCGCGTCGGACGACGGTCCACGGTGACACCCAGGTCGCGGTCGACGGCGAAGAGCTGACCGTCAGCGGCCCGAGCATCGAGGACGTCGGCCAGACGGCCGCCGACATCGAGCAGTTGACGCGCGTCACCGACAAGGACACGCGCGTCTTCCAGGACGGCGTATACATCACCGAAACGCCCGACCGAGGTGACGCCTAATGAGTGACGAAGACGAATACGAGGAACTGACCGACATCAGCGGCGTCGGCGAGGCGAAAGCCGAGACGCTGCGCGAGGCCGGCTACGAGACCGTCGAGGACCTTCGGGAAGCGTCCCAGGAGGATCTCTCGGAGGTCGACGGCATCGGGCAGGCGCTCGCGGCGCGTATCAAAGCCGACGTCGGTGGCCTCGAGATCTCCGAAGAGACGGAGGCCGAGGTCGAAGAGGAGGAACCGGACGCGGAATCCGAGTCGGACGAGGCGGTCGAAACTGAACTTCGACCCCGCGGTCACGCCGATAAGACCCCGGAGCTGAGCGAGACGGAAGCGGAACTTCTCACCCAGCGACGGAACGTCGGCAAGCCGCAGTTCAACCGGCAGGATTACCACAAGAAAAAGCGGACTCCGAGTTCGTGGCGCCGACCGCGCGGCGGGCTCTCCAAGCAGCGTCGCGGCGTCAAGGGGAAGGGTCCCAAAGTCGAGGCGGGCTATCGAACGCCTTCGGCGATCCGGGGCAAACACCCGAGCGGCTTCGAGGAAGTTCGCGTCGAGAACGCTGACGACCTCGACGGCGTCGATCCCGACCGAGAGGCGGTTCGGATCGGCTCGACCGTCGGCGCTCGCAAGCGCGAGCGAATCGAGGAACTCGCCGAGGATCGGGAGATCCGCGTTCTGAACCCCACGTACGTGGAGGTCGAGGTCGAAGAATGACTGACCTGAAAGCACAAAAGCGGCTGGCGGCGGACATTCTCGGCATCGGAGAGAACCGAGTCCGGTTCGACCCCGACGCCCAAAGCGAGATCGCCGAGGCGATCACGCGGGAGGACGTCCGTGAGCTGGTCCAGAACGGCACGATCGAAGCGAAGGCGGCGAAGGGTAACTCCCGCGGCCGTGCCCGGAAGCGAGCGAAGAAGCGCGCCTACGGTCACAAGAAGGGCCACGGAACTCGCAGAGGGACGGCCGGTGCGAGACAGAATCGGAAGGAGGAGTGGAGCAGCCGGATCCGCGCACAGCGCCGCGAGTTGCGCGAGTTGCGCGAGGACGGCGAGATCGACCGATCGACGTATCGGCGGCTGTACGACATGGCCAGCGGTGGCGAGTTCGACAGCGTCGCCGATCTCAATCGGTATATAAACGAATACATGGGAGATAGCTAATGGCAACCGGACCACGATACAAGGTGCCGATGCGGCGCCGCCGCGAGGCCCGAACGAACTACCATCAGAGGTTGCGCCTGCTGAAATCCGGCAAGCCACGTCTGGTCGCTCGCAAGAGCAACAACCAAACCAGGGCGCAGCTGGTCGTTATGGGAGCGAACGGTGACGAGACTGTGACGAGCGCGACGTCGTCTGACCTCGCGGAGTACGGCTGGGAGGCACCGATGGGCAATCTGCCCGCCGCCTACCTCACCGGCTTCCTCGCGGGGAAACGCGCGATCGAGGCCGGTCTCGAGGAGGCCGTCCTCGACATCGGGCTCAACACGGCGACGCCGGGCAACAAGGTGTTCGCAGTACAGGAGGGCGCGATCGACGCCGGCCTGGAGATCCCCCACAACGAGGACGTCTTCGCGGAGTGGCAGCGCACGCGCGGTGCCCACATCGCCGAATACGCCGAGGAGCAGGGTGGACTCTACGCCGGCGAGTTCGACGCCACGGAACTACCCGACCACTTCGATGCGGTGCGAGAGCGCCTGGAGGATGAACTATGAGTAACGGATGGGAGCCGCGAACGCGGCTCGGACGAAAAGTAGCAGCGGACGAGATCACTTCGATGCGGGCCGCCCTCGAATCCGGGCTCCCGCTGAAGGAGCCCGAGATCGTCGACCAGCTCCTTCCGGGGCTGGAGGACGAAGTACTGGACATCAACATGGTCCAGCGGATGACCGACTCCGGTCGCCGCGTGAAATTCCGGTGTGTCGTCGTCGTCGGTAACCGCGACGGCTACGTCGGCTACGCACAGGGCCGCGACGATCAGGTCGGCGGCGCGATTCAGAAGGCGATCGAGGTCGCCAAGCTGAACATCATCGAGGTCGATCGCGGCTCCGGTTCGTGGGAGGACCGACCAGGCGGCGTGAACTCGCTGATGCGGCGGACGACCGGGAAGGCCGGCTCCGTCGAGGTCGAGATCCGGCCGGCGCCCCGCGGACTCGGGCTCGCGGCCGCACCGACGGTGCGGCACGTACTCGAACTCGCGGGCATCGAGGACGCCTGGACGAAATCCCACGGCAACACCCGGACGACTGTCAACCTGGCGAAGGCGACGTTCAACGCACTGAAAAACGCCGCCCAGTCTCGAACGCCCCAGCGCGCACACGAAGTGCAGCAGGAGGCCAGAGAATGAAGGCGGTCGTCCAGCTCCGCGGTGAAGTCAACCAGAGTCAGGGGGTTCGAGACACCCTCTCGATGCTGAACCTCCACCGCGTCAACCACGCGACGCTCGTCCCCGACTCCGAAACGTACCGGGGTATGGTGACGAAAGTGAACGACTGGGTGGCCCACGGCGAACCGACCGAGGAGGTCGTCGCCCGACTCATCGCTCGTCGCGCGGAACCCGCCGATGGTGACGCCGACATCGACGACGCGTGGGTCGAAGCGAACACCGACTACGACGACATCGACGCGCTGGCAAACGCCCTCGTCTCCGAGGAGACGACCCTTCAGGAGCAGGGACTTTCGCCGACGCTCCGGCTGCACCCACCGAGGGGCGGCCACGACGGGATCAAACACCCGACCGCTGAGGGCGGCCAGCTGGGCAAGCACACCACCGAGGGGATCGACGAACTCCTCACCAAGATGCGATAACAATGACCAGCAAGAAACGAAGACAGCGCGGCTCTCGCACGCACGGCGGCGGTACGCACAAGAACCGTCGCGGTGCCGGAAACCGCGGCGGACGCGGGCGAGCAGGTCGCGACAAACACGAATTCCACAACTACGAACCGCTCGGCAAATCCGGATTCAAGCGTCCCCAGAAGACCACGGAGGCCGTCGGGACGATCAACCTCCGCGAACTCGACGAGGACGTCGCCGTTCTCGCCGAAGACGGTATCGCCGACTCGGAGGGTGACGGATACCGGATCGACGCTCGCGACGTCGTCGAGGACGGTCACGAACTCGACCGGGTGAAGGTGCTCGGCGCAGGCAGCGTCTTCAACGAGTTGACGGTCGTCGCGGACGACTTCTCGGAGAGCGCCGAAGCCGCCATCGAGGCGGCCGGCGGTGAAGCGGTCCTCTCCGAGCGCGGCCAAGCGGCCGAAGCCGAAGACGTATCCGAAGAGACCGACGAGGACGAGGACGAGTAATGAGCTGGAAGGAGGCCGCCGAACCGGTACTCACGCGCCTGCCCGCCGTCGAGCGACCGACGGGACACGTTCCGTTCCGCCGGAAGCTGACGTGGACGGCGAGCGTGCTCGTGCTGTACTTTTTCCTGACGAACGTCGGGATCTATGGTCTGGGTGAAGGCCAAGACATCTTCGGACAGTTCCGAACGATCCTGGCCGGCGAACAGGGATCGCTGATGCAGGTCGGTATCGGACCGATCGTCACGGCGTCGATCGTTCTGCAGCTGCTCGGCGGGGCGAACCTGCTGGGGCTCGATACCCAGAGCAACCCGCGGGATCAGGCGCTGTATCAGGGCCTCCAGAAGACGCTCGTAATCGTGATGACGGCGCTGACGGCGCTGCCGATGGTGTTCGCCGGGTTCCTCCAGCCCAATCCGCAGATCGCGGCATCGCTCGGCGTCAGTCCCAACGCCCTGGCGTGGGTCATGTTCCTGCAGATCTTCATCGGCGGCCTCCTGATCCTCTACATGGACGAGGTCATCTCCAAGTGGGGGGTCGGATCCGGTATCGGCCTCTTCATCATCGCTGGCGTGAGTCAGCGCCTTATCGGGGGGTTCTTCGCCTGGAGCGGGCTCGACGCCGGCTACATCGGCTTCTTTCCGCGGTGGTTCGGTATTCTCACCGGGAGTGTCGAGATGGATTCACCGCTCACCCGCGCGGGGCTGTTCGATCTGTTCCTCGGTCCCGGCGAGATTCTGGCGCTCTTTACGACGATCTTCATCTTCGCGCTCGTCGTCTACGCCGAATCAGTTCGGGTCGAGATCCCGCTGAGCCACGCTCGAGTGAAAGGTGCTCGCGGTCGCTTCCCCGTGAAGCTCATCTACGCGAGCGTCCTGCCGATGATCCTCGTTCGCGCGCTGCAGGCGAACATCCAGTTCCTCGGTCGGATTCTCAACGCCCAGTGGGCCGGAATGCCGGCGTGGGTTGGCGAGTACGCTCAGCAGGACGGCGGCTTCGCCGAACCGACCGGCGGGCTGTTCTACTATCTGGCGCCGATCTACTCTCCGAGCGATTGGATGTGGTGGCTCGGCGAGACGGCCGCCGCACCGTGGCAGATCCTCGTCCGCGTCGGGGTCGACCTGACGTTCATGGTGATCGGTGGCGCGATCTTCGCCATCTTCTGGGTCGAGACGACGGGGATGGGCCCACGCTCGACCGCTCAGCAGATCCAAAACTCCGGGATGCAGATCCCTGGATTCCGAAAATCCCCGGGCGTTACCGAGAAGGTCCTCGAGCGGTACATCCCGCAGGTAACCGTCATCGGTGGGGCGCTGGTCGGCCTACTCGCCGTTATGGCGAACATGCTCGGCACCATCGGTCAGGTCACGGGAACCGGTCTCCTGCTGACCGTCTCCATCACCTACAAGCTCTACGAGGAGATCGCCGAAGAGCAGATGATGGAGATGCATCCGATGATGCGCGAGATGTTCCGGTAGCGCGGGGCAATCGGTTTTTCATAGCTCCGGAAGCCGAAACGTTAATTGGATTATTTTTCGTATAAAAGTAGGAGATGGAGGAGTCGAGCGATACCTATCGGCGCGGTCCGTCCCGTCGGTCGTTCCTGGCTGCCGGGACTGTCGCGGTCGGTGCAGCACTCGCCGGGTGTAGCGGCCGTTCGAACGACGCGGACGCCGACGCGAGAATCCGAGAGCTGGAGTCGGAACTGGCCGCAGTTCACGAGGAGAACGCGAAACTCAGCGAGCGAGTCGCCGAGCTCGAACGGGAACTGGCGGCGTACCGGCGTCGGCTCGACAGCCTGAACCTCTGGGGGTTCGAGGAGGAGACGATGAGTCGCCTCCAGGAACTGGCTCACGGGTGGACAGACTCCGTCGTCGCGATCGACGCGATTACCGACGACGGCCTCTGGGGTGTGGGAACCGGCTGGGTGTACGAGGAGGGCGTCGTCGCGTCGAACGCCCACGTGGTCGAGCCGCGACGGCTCCCGGAGGACCACTCGATCACTCGGTACGTAGTGTGGGATTCAGCAGGCAACCGGGTCGACGGGAAGTTGCTGGGATACACGTACGGCCGCGACGAGATCTTCGAGCGAAACGAGGACATCGGTTTCCTCGAGGTCCCCGAGTCGATCACCGAGGGTCGGCTGATGGAGTACGGTGCCTCTCGAGAGCTATCCGCGGAGGAGCCTCTCGTTCAGATCGGCCACCCGTACAGCCTCGAGTTCTGGACTCCTTCCGTCGGTCCGTTTCTCGGGCATCGGGAGCCGTTCTTCGCATCGAACGTCCCCGGACAGCCCGGCGTCAGCGGTTCGCCAGTCTTAGATCTCGACGGCGACGTCGTCGGGATGACGTGGGGTGGACAGTACATCCGCCGACAACAGCGACAGATCGACGAGCCGCCGCGACCGGGTGACGGTCGCGTCCTTCCCGCGTTCGAGGAGGCGGTCAACGGGATGCACTCCTACATGCACCGGATCCACACCGCCGCTGACGCGCTGATCTGATTCTATCTGTCGGCTTCGCTCCATCTCACGTCGAAGCTGTGGCTCCGGAGCGCGTCGATGACGCGCTCGGAATGTGCTCGACCGTTCGTCTCAATCTCGAAGACGAGATCGGCGTCGCCGATCGAGATCTCCGGGCGGCCACGCTCGTGGCGAACCGTTCGAATGTTGGCGTCCCGATCGCCGATGATCGTCGAGATCTCGCCCATCTTCCCCGGTCGGTCGTCGATCCTGACGGTTAGCTCGACGAGCTGTCGGCGGTCGGCCAGTGCGTGCGTGAGAACCTCCTGTAGCGACGTGATGTCGATGTTGCCGCCGGACAGCACCGGTACCACCGTCTCTCCCTCGACGTCGAGTGCGTCGGACACCAGTGCGGCGACGCCGACTGCGCCGGCCCCTTCGACCATCTGTTTCGCGCGTTCCAGCAGGAAGAGGATCGCCGCGGCGATCGCGTCGTCGTCGACGACGACGAACTCGTCGACGGAGCGTTCGATGCAGTCGAGTGTTCGCTCGGAGAGTCGACCGGTCGCGATCCCGTCGGCGATCGTCCGCGGGTCCTCAACAGTGACGGGGGTCCCCTGCAGCAGGCTCTCCGGTCCAGTTGCGGCCCCCTCGGCTTGAACACCGACCACGCGGACGTCGGAGTCGATCGCCTTGATCGCCGTCGCGACGCCGGCGATGAGGCCGCCGCCGCCGACGGGAACGACGACCGTGTCCAGATCGGGAACTTGCTCGTAGATCTCGAGACCGAGCGTCCCCTGTCCGGCGACGATACCGGGGTCGTCGAAGGCGTGGATCAGTGCACTCCCCGGCGCGTCCGTGAGCGTCTCGGCGTGATCCATCGCCGCGCGAAACGTGTCCCCCTCGAGAACGACTTCCGCACCGTAGCTCCGCGTCGCCTCCGCCTTCATCTGTGGGGCGGTTCGCGGCATGACGATCGTCGAATCGAGGCCGAGCGAGTCGGCCGCGATGGCGACTCCCTGAGCGTGGTTGCCGGCGCTGGCAGCGACCGCGTGATCGATCCCGTCGCCGAGAGTACAGAGCGTGTTGTACGCGCCGCGCGGTTTGAACGACCCCGTTCGCTGGAGATGTTCCATCTTCAACAGTACGTGTCCGCCGCACCGATCGCTCAGCGACCGGCTGCGGTCGATCGGCGTTTCCCGGACGATGTCGCTGTCGTCGATCCGTTCGGCGGCTCTCTCGATCGCTTCGATGGTGATCTCACTCATGGGTATCGGCGCCGGCGGACGCGTACTTTCGACCGTGGCCACCTAAACGCATCGTCGGTTCTCCGCGGCCGGCGCGATCCGGAGCGGTTCGCCCGTTTCGTTCGGTTTTATTTCGCTGCTCTCGCACTGGCTGAGTATGTCCGAACCGGACGTCCTCATTCACCACTCGGTGCGTGGGACTCACTGGATGAACGCGGCGTCGCTCCGCGAGGAGATACTGGAGCGGGAACCGTCGGTGAACGTCACGTTCGCACGAACCGCGGAGGAGGCGGCGGCCGTCGCCCCGGACGTCGACGTGTTGCTCTCGTCGTTTATCGAACCGTGGCTGCTGGAGGAGATGTCGTCGCTCCAGTGGATTCAGGCGCTCAGCGCCGGCGTCGACACGCTCGACGTCGCCGCGGTCGAGGAGCGGGGGATCCTGCTGACGAGCGGTGCCGGTGCGCACGCTCAACCGGCCGCCGAGCAGATCCTCGGCTACATGCTCACCTTCGAGCGACGCTTCCGAGAGGCGTTCGAGAATCAGCGCCGCGGAGCCTGGGAACGGTACCGGGCCGGCGAGCTCGCGGGGAAGACGCTCGGCGTGATCGGTCTGGGCGAGATCGGGCGGCGGGCGGCCGAACTCGCCGACGCGGTCGGAATGGAGGTCGTGGGAACGAAGCGAGACACCTCCGTCGAGATCGACGCGGTGGACCGACTCTACGAGCCGGAGTCGCTCGGCGAGCTGCTGGTCGATTCGGAGTACGTGCTCGTCTCCTGTCCGCTCACCGAGGAGACCCGTGGGATGCTCGGCCGCGACGAGATCGGTTCGATGCGGGACGACGCCGTCCTGATCAACGTCGCCCGCGGTGAGATCGTCGACGAGGCCGCGATGACCGAGGCGCTCCAGCAGCGGACGATCCGCGGTGCGGCGCTCGACGTCTTCGAGGAGGAGCCGCTTGAGGCCGACTCGCCGCTGTGGAACCTCTCGAACGTCATCGTCACGCCGCACAATCTCGGCTCCTCCCCGAAGCTGCCGGCCCGAATTGCGGAAATCTTCGTCGAGAACTACGAGGCGTTTCTCGAAGGGGATCCGGAACGGATGCGGAACCGGGTTCGTTAGTCGGTTCGATCCGCGACGTAACAGAGCCGGAGGTCGTTCACGTTCGTACCAGGACGTGTGACGACGTCGTCTCCGAGTTCGATCAGCGCGCTCGTGGCGTCGTGGTTCCGAAGCGCGGCGTCGATATCGACGTCAGAGTCGGCTGCCCGCGTCGCTGACGCCCCGTCGACGACCCCGCCCGCGCGGTCGGTCGGTCCGTCGGTACCGTCGGTGTCGACGGCGACGACGGTGATTTCGGCGCCGTCGATCCGGTCGGCACACGCGAGCGCGAACTCCTGGTTCGGTCCGCCGCGGCCGGCGTCGTTGGTCACGGTAACCGTCGTCTCTCCGCCGGAGAGCAACACGCACGGTGGCGCGAACGGGCGACCGGCGTCGGCGACCTCGCGTGCGATGCTGGCGACCGTTTCGCCGACGATCCGGCTCTCGCCCTCCATCGTCGTCGAGAGGATCGCGGCGTCGAGTCCTCTCGACCGTGCGCTCTCGGCTGCCGCTTCGCAGGCATCGGCCCCGTCCGCGAGCACGGCGGTCTGCGGCGGCGTCTCGAAGGCACTCGGCGTGTCGTTCGGGTCGGCCGCTCGGAGGTGCTCACGAATCGACGCCGGCGCCTCCTCCCAGCAGGCGTGTCGCTCGAGTGCGCCGATCGCCTCGGACGGCGTCGTTCGATCGGGAACGGTCGGTCCCCACGGAACGCCGGCGACCTCGTCGATTACGACGAGGTTCACGACCGTCGCCGGCTGGAGTCGCTCGGTCAGTCGACCGCCCTTGATCCGACTCACGTGTTTTCGGACCGCGTTGATGTCCTCGATCGGTGCACCGGCCTGCAGGAGCGCCTCGTTGAGTGCGGCCTGTTCGTCGATACTCACGCCCGCCGGCGGTGCCGCGAGCAGTGCCGATGCCCCGCCGGTGATGAGCACGACCACGAGATCGTCCGGACCGGCTTCCGCCGCGAGCGACAGCACGGCGTCGCCCGCGCGTTCACTTTCGACTGACGGGACCGGGTGATCCGCCTCGAGTACGTTCGCGCCGTCGACGTCGAGCGCCTGTCCCCGCTTGTCGACGACGAGAGCGTCGGTCAGCCGGTCGCCGAGCCGATCGGCGAGTGCCTCGGCGAACACCGACGCCCCCTTTCCGGCTGCGACGAGATACCGGTTCTCGAACGCCTCGAGGTCGTAGTCGACGTCGTCGACGCGCAGCGTCTCCCCGTCGACGCCGACGTGTGCTTCGATCAGTCGGTCGGGGCGGAGTGTGTCGAGCGCGTCCTCGACGATGCCGAGAGCGACGGCGCGTCCGTCTCGGTCGCCGTGATCGAGCAGCTGCTCGCGGTTTCGGACGAAGCCCTCCGAACTCATCGCAGCCACGTCGCGTAGTCACCGCCGCAGTCGTCGCTGATCTCGAGGAGGCGGTTGTACTGTTCGATCCGTTCGCTTCGGGTCGTTCCGGTCTTGATCTGGTTCGCGTGGAGTCCGACTGCGACCTCCGCGAGCCAGGTGTCCGCCGTCTGCCCGGATCGCTCGGAGACCTGGATCGCGTAGCCGTTCCGTCGAGCCGTCTCGACGGTCTCGATCGTCTCGGTCACCGTACCGACCTGGTTTACCTTACAGAGCAAGGCGTCGCCGGCCCCGACGTCGATGCCCTCCTGGAGCCGCGACACGTTCGTCACGAAGAGGTCGTCGCCGACGATCTGGGCGTCCAGCCGGTCGGTGAGTTCGGCGAACCCTTCGAAATCGTCCTCCTCGAGTGGGTCCTCGATCGAGATCAGCGGATACGTATCCGTGAGCTCCGCGTAGAAATCTATCAGCTCGCCGCGCGTGTACGTCTCCTCGGCGAGCTGGTACGTCTCCTCGTCGGGATCGTAGAAATGCGTCGCCGCGACGTCGGAGCCCAGCTCGAAGATGTCGCCGTAACCGCATTCCTCGACCGCACTGAGGATGCTGTCGAACGCTTCGCGGGGATCGGTCATTCCCGAGGGGGTGTATCCGCCCTCGTCCCCGACGCTCAAGGCGCTCTTTCCGTGACTCTCGGCGAGCTGATCGCCGAGTTCGTAGTACACCTCCGCACACATGCGGATCGCCTCCTCGAAGCTGTCGGCGCCGGTCGGGACGATCTGGTGTTCCTGAAACGGGAGCTCGCTCGCACCGAGCTCTCCGCCTTCGATCAGATCGACCAGCGGAATCGGGATCGTCGTCGCGGCCGGGCCGCCGAGATACCGGTAGAGCGGGAGGTCGTGAGCCGCCGCGCCGGCTTTCAGCGCCGCCAGCGAGACGCCGGTCAGCGCGTTGCCGCCAAGATTCGACTTGTCGGCGGTGCCGTCGAGTTCACACAGCAGCGCGTCGATTCCAGACTGGTCGGTGACGCTGTGACCCAGCAGTTCCGGTCCAATCCGCGATTCGACGTTTTCGACCGCGTTTCTGACGCCGTTTCCGTTGTACCGGTCGCCACCGTCCCGGAGATCCGCGGCCTCGTGGACGCCGCGCGAGCGTCCGCGCGGGACGTCCGCTCGACCGACGGCTCCACCTTCGGTACGGACCGTCACGCGGAGCGTCGGCTCCAGCCGGTTGTCGAGTATTTCCCGGGCCTCGACGGCTGTGATCTCGGTTCGGCTCATCTCAGCGTCCACCTCTGGTCGAGGAGTGGCTCATACTACGCACCGACACGTCGGAGGTGATAAACCCATGGCTATCGGCCTACAGCGTCCGGCTTTCGATCGCCGGATCGATCCCGGCCGCATCGAGGTCGCTGCGGATGCGCTCCCGAAGCGGGGTCGGGACGCTTTCTCGAGCGACGGGGTGGGCCGTATCGTCCCGGACTGCCCAGTAGAGAACGTGCTCGCCGCGCTCGTAATACTCGATGCTGTACCGTTCGCCCCCGCCGTCGTAGTGTACACGTGCGGCGGCTCCCTCGCTTCGCCAGCCATCCTGACGGGCGAGAGCGACGGCTCTTTCTCCCATACCCGACGTCGTGGCGCCGAGGCCGGTAGGCGTTGCGGTCGAGGTCACGCTCAGCCGGACAGCGAGACGACGACCGCGCCGCCGACGACGACGGTCGCGGCGGCGACGAGCCGCGGCGTCACGCGCTCGAGCCGCCGCGGAAGGAACAGCGCCGACAGAACGACGACGATGAGCGGTGCGGTCTGGAGGAACGGGACGACGTAGACGACTGGGGCGATCGAGAGCGCCGCGAGGTACGCCCCGATGCCGACCGTCGAAGCGACGCCGGCTCCGAGATACCACCTGCGCTCGGGCCCCTCGAGCAGTTCTGTCGTCGGTACCGCATCGCGGAATCTCAGATAGGCGAGAAAGCCGGCGGTGGCGACGAGAACCTTGACCGCGAAGCTGACCAGTACGGGCGTTCCCTCCGCGAACCCGATCGACAGCAGTATCGGCTCGACGCCGAGAAACCCCGCCGCGAGGAACGGGAGCGCGAGCGAGACGCCGACCTCCCGGACCGATCGGTCCGGATCGTCGGTCGCGGTTTCGTACGAGATGACGGCTGCGCCGCCGACGAGGAGGACGATCCCCGCCGAGTGGATCGGCGTGAGGCGTTCACCGAGGAGGAGGACGGCCAGAAGCGTCGCGAAGAGGACGTTCGTCGAGACGACCGGCGACGTCCGGCTGGCACCGATCGCGTCGACGCTCTGGAACATACAGAGCCGCGCGAGCAGCGAGCCGGTGAGCCCGGCGCCGGCGAACGCGAGGAGCGAGACGGGCGTCAGCCCGAACGTCGGTGCGTAGAGGACGACTGTCGCCGGGACGATCAGCGCGACGTTACACCCCAGTGACACGAACACCACGTCGTCGACCCGGCCGTTCTCGGTCGCGATTCGGACGCAGACGTACTGAGAGGCGAACGCGAACGCCGCAAGCAGCGCGAGCGCGAGCCCGGCGACCGATGCCGGCTGCGGGATCTCCATCGAGGCCCCGTACCGTCGGCGTAGGTAAAAACGGGGCGGCTACTCTTCGAGCGATCGGACGCCGAGTTCGTACCCCTCGTCCGCACCGTACACCGATCGAAAGAGCGAATCGAGGAAGTCGGCTGCGTACTTCGGGTCGGTCACGGCCGACAGATAGACGACGCCGCCGGGGGCTTTTCGGGTCTCGGGCTGTTGGATCTTGAACACCGCGTACTCCGCGAGGAGCGCCTCGAGCCGCTGGCGCTGTTCGTCGTCGACCTCGAGGCGGATCGTCCGCTCGTCGTATTCGACTGTGGTTCCGGCGGCGTCGATCTCGAAGCCGCTGTCGGCGACGATTCGCCGTACGAGAAGTGTCCGTCGATCGCTCGGTGTCGTCGCCGACTCCATACTGCCCCTCGACGTCGACGGGATATGAAGGCGACGCTCGACGCGTTCAGTCAAACCTTTGAGGTCCGGGTCGGAAACGGCTAGTATGAACCAGCCGAAGATACTGCTTTTGGGGCCGCCCGGTGCGGGAAAGGGGACACAATCGAAGAAGCTCGCCGACCACTTCGACGTGGATCACGTGACGACCGGCGACGCCCTCCGAGCGAACAAGGACATGGAGACCGAGCACGGAACCCCGCGGGAGTACATGGACGCGGGCGAGCTGGTTCCGGATCCGGTCGTCAACGAGATCGTCGAGGCCGCGCTCACGGAGGCGGACGGTTTCGTGCTCGACGGCTACCCACGGAACCTCTCGCAGGCGGAGTATCTCGACGGGATCACCGACCTCGACGCCGTCATCACTCTCGAGGTGAGCCGCGGCGAGCTCGTCGAACGACTCACGGGACGGCGCGTCTGCGAGGAGTGCGGCGCGAACTTCCACGTCGAGTTCGACCAGCCCGAAACGCCGGGCGTCTGCGACGAGTGTGGCGGTGCGTTGATCCAGCGCGACGACGACAACGAGGAGACCGTCCGCGAACGGCTCCGTGTGTTCGACGAGAACACGCAGCCTGTCATCGACTTCTACGACGAGCAGGGAGAACTCGTCCGCGTCGACGGCGAACGAACGCCGGACGAGGTGTTCGAGGCGCTGCAGGCCGCCATCGAACCGTAGCGGGAGCTTTTTTCAGTTCGGCACGAACGTCTCCGTGTGAAATCCCCGGACTTCCAGCGGCGGATCGACGCCGCCCGCAGTGACGGCTGGCGGGTCGTCGAGGACGGCGACCGACGAGTCGTGCTCAAGCGAACGAGCTACGGGTCGCGTCTCGGCCACCTTCTCGTCGGCGCGGCGACGGTCTGGTGGTCCTTCGGCGTCGGAAACCTCGCCTACGCCGTCTACGAGTATCTGCAGCACACCGAATACCGCGTGCTCCGGGAGGAACCGGACGACGAGAACCCGATGGAGACGCTCAAGCGTCGGTACGCTCGCGGGGAGATCGACGAAGCGGAGCTGGAGCGGCGAGTCGAACGACTCGTCGAAACCGAAAGCGACTCCAGCGCTGGGGGGCGGCTCGAGCGCGTCCGCGAACGCCTTCGCTGACGGCGGGCGGGGCGGTCGCAGAGTAAAACCTTCATTACCCGCGCTTTACTACGGTGTTCTAATGGCACGTACCGCGTCGAAAGTAGAGGAGCTCGTCTCCGAGGACGGCACGATGGAGGACGCCCTCGAGTTCCTGCTCGAACGGACCGAGGAGGGGACGGTGGCCTGGAGCGACGTCTCCGACGAGCTGACGAGCGGCCAGTGGGGCCGTCTCATCGAGAAAGGGGTCCTCGTCGACGCCGAGGGCGAGGGCTTTCGCGTTGCGGATCCCGAGAGCGTCCGGGAGACGCTCGACGGCGACACCGAACTCGGCGGCATTCCCGACGCCCCCGACGCGGAGTCGTCGTGGTCCCAGTGGGACAAACTCGCGGCCGTCGGCTCGGTCGCGCTGTTCGCCGGCTACATGTTCGAGTCGGTTCGGTCGCCGCTCGCCGACGCACTTCACCTGTTTCTCGGGCCGCTGATCGAGGTCTTCGGCCTCCCGTTTTTCGCCGTCGTGATGATCCTCGCGCTGTTCACCGGGCTCTACTCGACGCTGTTGCAGGCGAACCTGATGGACATGGAGATCATGGGCGCCTACCAACAGCGGATGAAGGAGATCCAGGAGCGCCGAAAGGACGCCAAGGAGCGCGGCGACGACGAGGCCGTCGAGCAGATTCAGCAGGAGCAGATGGAGGCGATGGCCGACAACCTCGGGATGTTCAAGGAGCAGTTCCGCCCGATGGTGTGGATCATGGTGCTGACGATCCCGGTGTTCCTGTGGATGTACGCCGTCGTCGGATTTCGCGGCGACGCGCTCTACCCCGAGCTGGAGCTTGGTCGGATCGTCCTCCCGATCGCGGGCGACGTCGGCTGGAACCACGGGATCGTCGGTCCGATCCAGACGTGGATCGTCTGGTATTTCGTCTGCTCGATGTGTTTCACGCAGATCATCCGGAAGGCTCTGAACATCCAGACGACGCCGACGTGAGCGACACGGCGTGACAGCCCCGCCCGGAAGGATAACCTCTTTGACCGATACCCCCACAGTATCGATATGTTGATAACGATTTCCGGGCCGGCGGGCAGCGGCAAGAGCACCGTCGCGTCCGCGCTGGCCGAGGAACTCGGCTACGACCACATAAGCGGTGGTGACATCTTTCGAAGCCTCGCCGACGAGCGGGGCCTGACGCCGCTGGAGCTGAACAAGCTTGCGGAGGAGAACGACGAGATCGATCGGGATCTGGACCGTCGGCTTCGGGAACTGGCTCGCGAGCGCGACGAACTCGTGCTCGAATCTCGCCTCGCCGGCTGGATGGCCGGCGAGTACGCGGACTTCCGCGTCTGGCTCTCCGCGCCACTCTCGGTTCGTGCCGAGCGGATCGCCGACCGCGAGAGCAAGGGCGCCGAAGTCGCACGAACCGAGACCAAGGCTCGTGGGAACAGTGAAGCGCTCCGCTACGAGGAGTACTACGGGATCGACATCGAGGACCTCTCGATTTACGATCTCGCGCTCAACACCGCTCGGCTCTCCCCGGCGGGCGTTCTCGAGGTGATCCGGACGACGATCGGTGCCTACGACCCCGACGACGACGAGGGAAAGGTTCCGATCGAAGGGATCCGGTACGAGTTCTGAAATGCGCGAACGCGGTCCACCTTCCGATCGGGATCCCGACGAACTGCTGGAGTTCGGCGTCGTCAACCTCGACAAGCCGCCGGGACCGTCCACCCACCAGGTCGCGGCGTGGGTCCGTGACGCCTGCGACGTCGACAGGGCCGCACACGCCGGTACGCTCGACCCGAAGGTGACCGGCTGTCTTCCCGTACTGACCGGAACGGCGACGCGCGCGGCCCAGATATTCGACAGCAGTTCGAAGGGGTACGTCGCGGTGCTGGAGCTTCACGCGCCGATGCCGAGCGACTTCGACTCGACGCTGTCGGCGTTCGAGGGCCCGATCTACCAGAAACCGCCCCGGAAATCGGCGGTCGCTCGCCGGCTTCGCGTCCGAACGATCCACGAACTGCGAGCCCTCGAAACCGAACCGCGCCGCGCGTTGCTGTCGATCCACTGCGAGAGCGGCACCTACGTTCGGAAGCTCTGTCACGACCTCGGACTCGCACTCGGAACGGGCGGCCACATGGGCGATCTTCGCCGGACGAGGACCGGCTCCTTCGACGACCGAACGCTCGTGACGATGGAGGATCTCGTCGACGGCGTGGCGTTCTGGCGCGAGGACGGCGACGACGAACTGCTCCGGGAGGTCGTCGCGCCGGCCGAACGGGCGCTCGAGCCGCTCCCTTCGGTGACTGTCGCCCCCTCGGCGGCCCGCGAGATCGCCAACGGTGCCCCCGTCTACGCGCCCGGTGTCATCGACGCCGAGTTGGACGGCGCCGAGGACGGAACGCTTCTCGCCTGCTACACGCCCGACGGGGCCGCGCTCTGTATCGGCTGGCTCGTGGGGGATCCGGACGCCGCCTCGGGTGTCGTCGTCGAACTGGAACGCGTTCTGGTGTAGACACGGCGGAAACGAAGACCTTAAACGGTCTTCTGCCTTCCCTCGAAACGCAAGGGACCGTGGGGTAGTGGTATCCTCTGCGCATGGGGTGCGTTGGACCCGTGTTCGAATCACGGCGGTCCCATCATTTTCTGGTTGAAGAATCGTGAGCAACAGACGTTGCGCCGACGAGCAGCGTCGGCCCCAGATCTTACGTGTACGCGTTACTTCCGACCGTCAACGCTCACGCGATCTGGTTTCGCAACTCGTCGTCTTTCTGCCACCGCCCGTAGTTCTCCGCGAACAGGGCTGCGAATCGATCCGGGAACGTGTTGGATCGGCCGCCGATGTGGGGCGTGATGAGCACGTCGTCTCGGTCCCAGAGCGGCGACTCCTTCGGAAGCGGCTCCGTCTCGAAGACGTCGAGACCTGCGCCGGCGATCTCGCCACTCCGAAGCGCATCGAGCAGTGCCGCCTCGTCGACGACTGGCCCCCGCGCGACGTTGACGAGGAGCGCGGAGTCCGGGAGCGCTTCGAAGACCGACGCGTCGATCGATCCTCGCGTCTCCTCGGTCAGGGGGACGATGGCGACGAGGAGGTCCGTCTCCGGGAGGACGTCGTACAGTTCGTCACTCCCGAGAACTCGATCGGCGGCGAGGGTGCCGTCGTACTCCGCCGGGTTGCGCTTGACACCGTACACGTCCGAGCCGAACGCCAGCGCGCGTTCGGCGATCGCCTCACCGATACTCCCGAGCCCGTAGACAGTCACGGTGCGGTCCGTCCAGTCGGTTAGCTCGACACTGACCTCCGTTCTGGGGCCCCAGATTCGGTCGGCCTGCTTCGTGACGAACTCGGGAATCATGCGGCTGAAGGCGAACGCGAGCGCGAAGACGTGCTCGGCGACGACCGGATCGTGGATACCGGTCGCGTTCGTGAATCTGACACCGCGGTCGCGAAACTCCTCGATCGGAAACGCGTCGTAGCCCGCGCTCGTCGCCTGCACCCAGTTACCAGCTCCGAGTCCCTCGAGATAGCTGTCGTCCCATCCGCCCGAACTACAGACGAGGAACTCCGCGTCGGAGAGTGCCGAGACGGTGTCTTCGTTGCTGCTCGTGGAAACGACGGAGAGTCCCTCACACCGGCCGTCGAGCGCGTCGGCGATCGGCAGGTCGTGGTTAACGACGACTGTTGGCATGTACCCCACGGTACAGAGTGCGAATATAAAGGCGTACAGGACTGACCAATCGACGCACCCAATCGCGGTGAACTATATCCGTGGCGGGGGCGTGGAACGGTTATGGTCAACTGCTTACTCAACCACGTGGCCCTCGACGTGGACGACCTCGAGGAGACCGTCGCGTTCTACACCGATCTCTTCGACATGGAGCGGGTACCGACACCGGATTTCGGGCGTCCCTACGCCTGGCTCGAGTTCAGCGGTCAACAGCTCCATCTCGTCGAGCGAGGGGACCAGCGACCGGAACACCAGCACTTCGCGTTGATCGTCGACGATTTCGAGACCGTCTGGGATCGGGCCGTCGATCGGGGTGCGATCGGCGACGACGCGGGCTACGTGCGAGCGCTCCCGAACGGTGTCGTGCAGTGTTACATCCGGGATCCGAGCGGGAACCGCGTCGAGTTCATGTGGCCCGACGTCGAAACCCTTCCCGACTACATCGCGACTCACGTCGACCACGTCGAGGCCGAGGCACCCACGGACGAACCCGCCGGCGCCACCATCGCTCCCAACGTCACCACCTATCAGGAGTGACCGCTCGAGTGAGGATCGAAGCGAACCGGTTCACACGTTTACACGATCGATGGGGTAGAGTTAACTGTCGAACCCGAATAGGACGAGTGTTCATGCAGTACGGTAGCAACAATCACATTTACGAGCGCGTGAGCGAATGGGCAGACCTACCGGACGGCACGTCGTTCCTCGACGTCTGTAGCGTCTGCGTCGTCGAGAACGACGACGTTCTGGTACTGAACCGGAGCGGCACCCCGGTAATGCGCTTCGACAGGGACGGTGAACTGCTGTCAGGATGGGGTGAAGGGGAGTTCTCGGATCGACCGCACGGGATGGGTATCGGTCCCGACGGGAACGTCTTCTGTACGGACGACGGGAACCACACGGTGCGGAAGTTCACCCCGGACGGCGATCTCTTGCTGACACTGGGATCCGAAAACGAGCCGTCGGAGACCGGATACCGGAGCGTCCCGGACATCTTCGAGCGCCTCGCCTCGATCAGGAACGCCGCCGGCCCGTTCAACAAGCCGACGGGCGTTACAGTGCTGGAGTCGGATGAGATCTACGTCTCGGACGGCTACGGAAACGCGCGGGTCCACGCGTTCAGCGCCGACGGCGACCTCCTCGACTCGTGGGGTGGACCGGGCGCGAATCCCGGCGAGTTCAGGCTTCCGCACTCGATTCATTCGGACGACGCGGACCGGCTCTGGGTGACCGACCGGGAGAACTCCCGAATACAGATATTCGACACCGAAGGGGAGTTCCTCACCGAGTGGACCGATCTGATTCGACCGACGGATCTGTTCATCGACGGCGACACGGTGTTCGTCTCCGAACTCTGCAAGCGCGTGAGCGTCTTCACCGTCGACGGGGAGCTGCTGACGCGGTGGGGGAACGAGCAACATCCGACGGACGACCCGTTGTTCGTCGCACCGCACGCGATCGCGGTCGACTCCCGCGGCGACCTCTACGTCGGCGACGTCGCCTACACGTACCAGGACGTCGACCGCGGCGCGCGGACGATCCAGAAGTTCGAGCGGATCGACTAACTGGGGGGACGTCTGCTGTCGATCGCGGCTGTCGAGATCTCCGACCACGTCGTGTCGTGGGGGTGGCCGGTGGCTTCAACTGTGGTGTCAGTCGATCGGCTCGACTGCCGGCTCTCCGCAGTGAGGACAGTGATCGTACTCTTTGTCGACCGACTTCTCACAGGCGCGACAGACGTACTCTGCCTTCCGACCACTCACGAACGACTGCTTCGTTTCCTCGAACTTCTCGCCCGCCTTCCTGAACAGGCTCATCGTTCGACTCTGGGTAGCGAGCCGAATAAGGATTGGGTCGACGGTTCCGCTTCGCCGACCGTCCGTTCCGGACTGCCGGTTGGGAAGGAACGTTATGTGTTGCCCATCGTATACACCGTCGTATGCCCGACGAGACGATTCACGAATCCAGGCGCACGCGAAGCCGGCGAGCGATAGCGACGTACATGCGGCGCGTTGCCGACGCGCTCGGTCGCGGCGAACCCGTCCCGGCCGACGACGAAGAAACCGTGCTGGTCGATCCGCCGACCGACCCGGAGTTCGAGGTCGCAGTCGAACGCGACGGCGACGAACTCAGCCTCGGACTCGAGGTGGTGTGGTCGGCGGCGGAAGGCGACGTCAACGTCGACGTCGAAAGCAGGGCGACCTTCGAGATCTACGTGGATCGCGCCGAACAGTGGCGCTGGCGGCTCGTTCACGACAACGGAAACATCATCGCCGACAGCGCCGAGGGATACGCGTCCAAACAGAAGGCCGAACAGGGGCTGGAGAGCGTTCGAGCGAACGCACCGGACGCGGGCGTCGTCTCCGACGCCGATCCGGAAGGAACCGAAACCCCCGACGGGACTGCGAGTAGGGCGACGTTCGAGGTCTACGAGGACAACGAGCGGAAGTGGCGCTGGCGGCTGGTCCACGATAACGGGAACATCGTCGCCGACGGTGGACAGGGGTACGCTTCCAAACAGAAGGCCAAACAGGGGTTACGCAGCGTCAAGGCGAACGTTCCCGGAGCGTCGATCGAGGAACTGGACTAACAGCAGTTCGGTTCGGTCGCGATCGAATCGGCGTCGGCCTTCGGCAGCGAGACCGTGACGACGTTTCCCCGCGGACTGTTCTCCGCGAAGGAGAGCTCCCCGCCGTGGGAGTCGACGCACCAGCGCATCACCCACAGGCCGACGCCGGAGCCGTGGTAGGTGGTCGTCGTCTCGACGTCGTCGTCGAGCACGTCGATCTCCATCTTCGGAATCGCGGGTCCGTTGTCGGCGATCCGGACCTCCGCCTGGCCCCGGTCCGGCTGGTCGGCGACGGTTACGGCGACGGTCGGAACGTCGCTGTCGTTGTGCTGAATGGCGTTCTCGATGGCGTGTTCGATCGCGTAGACGATCCCGCGATCCGCGGTGACCCAGACCTCTTCCGGCGCCTCGATCGAGATCTCGCTTTCGGGATAGTCCGACCGAGCGTCGTCCACGAGCCGTCGTGCGACGTCGCGTAGATCGGTCGGCGATCGCTCCGTGGCGTTCGGCTCGGCGATCTCCTCGATCTGTCGGACCGACTCGCTCAGCGTGCCGACCTCCGAAGCGATCTCCAGTACCGTTTCGGCCTCGTTTCGCAGCCGCTCCTGCTCGAGCGCTCGCTTCAGTCGATCCGCGTACCCCATCAAGAGTGTCATCTCGTTTCGGAGGTTGTGGCGAACGATCCGACTGAGCAATCGCAGCCGACGCTCCCGCGATTTGTACTCGGTGATGTCCCCCACTTCGGCGAGAACGCAGTCGACGCCGCCGATGGTGGTCCGGTTGAGGTGGATTCGCACCCACAGCAGTTCGCCGTTCGACCGTTGGACGCGCCATTCGAACTGCTGTGGATTCCCGTCCGACGCGGAGCGTATTCGTTCGATCGCGTCCGCTTCGGAGAACTGTGTCGACGGTGCGGTGTACGCTTCGATACTCATTTCGCGGAGTTCGTCGGCCGCGTACCCGTACAGTTGCTTCAGCCGTTCGTTCGTGTCGAGAACCGCACCTGTTTCGGGATGATGGAGGGCAATACCGCCGTCCAGGTCGTCGAAGACTGCAGGCAACGTTACATCAGTGTAATCCATCATAACGGCTTTTATTTACTGAGGAATCTTATAAATACAATTCGATCAAATGCAGTGATATATACGTTCGGCTCCGCTTGACGCGGTAGACATGAGCGTGTAGTGTCACGGTGTTCCCGGATCCGCGACGAGAGCGAAGACGACCGAAAGTAGGTTCGAGTTACCGGGACTCCGTATCGCGGCTACTTCGCGTCACTTCCTCGAACGAGTACGCCCGTTGGGCCCGTAACTGCCCCGTTTCACGTAGGCGCCGTATACCAAAGTGATCTCCTCGCCCTCCGGAACCATGGTCTCGAATATGACGGACGAGCGCGTGCTGGTGACCGGCGGTGCGGGGTTCATCGGATCGAACCTCGCGAACCGGCTCGCTGCCGAAAACGACGTCGTCGCGATCGACGACGGTTCGCTCGGCACTCCGGCGAACCTCGACGAGGGGGTCGACTACCGCGAGATGAGTGTCCTCGAGTCGGATCTCCCGACTGACGTGGACGTGGTGTTTCACCTCGCGGCCCGTTCGTCGTATCCGATGCACGAGGACGATCCCCAGCAGGGAGCCCGAATCAACGTCGAGGGGTTCGTCAACACGGTCGAACAGGCGCGCTCGGACGGCTGCGACACCGTCGTCTACGCCTCGACGTCCTCTATCTACGGGGACTGTCGGCAGCCGACCGCCGAGGACGACCCGGTTTCGGCTCGAACCGGATACGAGGCGTCGAAGCTCGCCCGCGAACAGTACGCCGACTACTTCAGTGAGCACTACGGGATGTCGGTGGCCGGTATGCGGCTCTTCTCCGTCTATCAGGGATACGGGGGCGCTGAAACGCACAAAGAGCAGTACGCCAACATCATCTCACAGTTCGCCGACAAAATCGCTCGCGACGAACCGCCGGTACTCTACGGTGACGGATCCCAGACACGGGATTTCACCCACGTCTCCGACGTCGTCCGGGCGTTCGAACTCGCGGGCGCTCACGAGCTTGACGGCGTCTACAACGTCGGTACCGGCGAGTCGTACAGTTTCAACACCGTCGTTCGAAGGCTGGGGGAGACGCTCGGACGCGACGTCGCTCCGGAGTACGTCGAGAACCCGATTCCCGAACGCGTCTACGTTCACGACACGTGTGCCGACTGGAGTCGACTCCATCGGGCGACCGGCTGGCAGCCGGAAATCGAGTTCAGCGAGGGGGTTCGACGAGTCTGTGAGCCGTATCTCGAGTCCCCGGCGGAGAGGCAGTAACGAGACCGGATTAACGAGTTACTACTGGTCGCTTCAGGGCTGCGTAACTATCCGTCCGGACGAAGACGGGTAGCTCATGTCCCCGTCGATTTTCGAACGATACCGGGTCGGTTCGACGAGGCCCATCGCACCCGTGGGTGTGGCGCATCCATGACCCGATCGACCGAGATCAGGCACGGGCGGGTCGTCACGCCGACTGGCGTCATCGAGGACGGGAGCGTTCTGGTACGCGACGGGCGTATCGTCCGGGTCGGCTCGGCACCGACCCGTCGTCGTTCGAGCGGGCGTCTCATCGACGCGACGGATCGCGTCGTGATGCCCGGTCTGATCGACCTCCACGGCGACGACATCGAGCATCAGCTCCACCCGCGTGCGAACGCGTCGGTAGACCCTCGGATCGCGCTCGCGATGGCGGACCGAACTAACTTCGCCAGTGGCGTCACGACGAAGTTCCACGCCATCTCGTTCGAGGAGACGCCGGCGAAGAACCGGACCGTCGACGCTGCCGTCGAGCTCGCCGAAACCATCGCTGCCGCCGATGATCTCCTCATCGACAATCGGATCCACGCCCGGTGTGAACTCTCCCCCGAAAGCGTCTCGGCCGTTCCCGATCTGCTCGGCAGCGTGCCGATCGATCTCGTCTCCGTGATGCACCACACCACCGGCGATGGACAGCTGGCGGACGGGGAGGCGTTCACCGACCTGTACGTCTCCGAGAAAGGGTGTACTGTCGACGAGGCCGAGCGGCTTCGAGACGAGCGGGAGTCGATGTCGACGGAAACGGTGTGGAAGTGGACTCGACAGCTCATCGGCCGGCTGACGAACGCGGGCGTCGTAACCGCCTTTCACGACGTCGCATCCCCCGACTCCGTCGAGTGGATGGCGGATCTGGGGATCGGCATCGCGGAGTATCCAGTGACGATGGCGGCCATTCGACGAGCCGCTGAACTCGGCATGACGACGGCGATGGGGGCGCCGAATCTCGTCCGTGGCGGGAGCCTCTGGGACAACCTTTCGGCCGAGCGGGCCGTTCGAGCGGGCGTACTCGACGTTCTCTGTTCGGACTACCACCCTCCGTCGCTCCTGACCGCCGTCTTCGTGGAGACCGGCGAGTCGCTCTCCGATCGGGTCGCGAGAGTGACGCGGAACCCGGCAGATGCGGTCGGGCTCTCCGATCGGGGCCGGATCGAGACCGGCGCACGTGCCGACCTCATCGTCGTCGATCCGGATCCGGTTCCGACGGTCGATACCGTTCTCGTCGACGGCGCCGAACAGTTCGGAACCGACGCCGCGGCACGTCCCGATAGCCCGCGAGTGAGATGACGTTTCCGGGTCCGATTCAATGACTAACGACAACGAACCACCGACGAAAGGGAGTCAGTACAGACACGACGACGGCACCGTCGAGGTCGTCTTTGCGACGGAGGGCGATCGCGTTCTCACCGTCAGGGAGTATCCGACCCGCGACCTGTTCGAGGCGGCGATCGGTGCGGCGGTCGACGACGGCACGAATCGCCACGTGTCGGAACTTCCCGATCTCACCGACGTCGACGAGGACCGATCCGACGGCGAACGGTAGCGGGCCGACGCCGACGCCGTCACTACAATACATTTATCTCCCTGCAGTGACTCGGTTACGACGACCCTGAGGACTGCCTGCCAGCTTGTGTGCCAGCACCTGGGGGCTGTTTCCCGAAGGGTCTTCCTGAAACACGATCCCGATCGATAGCGGCGCCGATCGAACGCAGGATCCACGGAAACCTACACGTTCGTGGCGTTAGCGTACGCATATTCTTGTCCCGAATGGGAGTGTATTCGACGATGACATACAGTGTCGCAATCGTCGGTACCGGAGCCAATCCCGAGAACCGGGGGCGGGACGGATACGCGATGGCGTATCGACACGCGGGGGGATACCGGCGCCTCGACTCCTGTTCGCTGGTCGCCTGTGCTGACATCGTTCGGGAGAACGCCGAGGCGTTCGCCGAGGAGTACGGCCTCGACGCTGTCTACGAGGATCACGAGACGATGCTCGAGGAGGCCGAACCGGACATCGTCAGCGTCTGCGTTCCACCCGCGGTACACGCGGATCTCGTCGTCGACTGCGCGGAGGCGCCGTCGGTCGACGCCGTCCACTGCGAGAAGCCGATGGCGACGACGTGGGGGGACTGTCGACGGATGGTCGACGTCTGCGACCGGGAAGACGTCCAGCTGACGATCGACCACCAGCGTCGGTTCGCCGAACCGGTTCAGCGGGCGAAGTCGATGCTCTCCGACGGCGCGATCGGCGACCTCCGTCGGCTGGAGTGGTCCGAGGTGAACCTCTTCGACGCCGGAACGCACCTGTTCGATCTCTGTGACTTTTTCACCGACGGGGAGCGCGCCGAGTGGGTTCTCGCCGGAGTCGACTGTGCCCGCGAGAACCGGTGGTTCGGGGCACTCAACGAGACCCGCGCAATCGCCCAGTGGCGGTACGCGGACGGGACGCTCGGCTTCGCCTCGACCGCCGAGGAGGGGCCGACGCTCGTCGACGCCTATCTCCGACTCGTCGGCTCCGAGGGTGTGATCGAGATCCAGTCCGACGACGGATCGCCGCTGCGGATCCGAACCGATGGCGGATGGAACGAAATCGACACCGACGAGAACGTCTACGGCCCTCACTCCGGGATCGTCCGTTCGATCGCCGGAAAGATCTCGAGTACGGTGCCGATACTGCCGGATCCGTTCACCGATCCGCCGACCCACTACGAGAAGGCGATCGAGCACGCCGTCGAGTCGCTCTCGTCGGGCGAGGAGCCGCTCATTTCGGGACGGCGGGTGCTCCGGGGGACCGAACTCACGTTCGGGTGCTGGGAGTCCGTGCGGCGACGTGGGCGCGTCTACCTGCCGCTGGAGATCGACGACAACCCGCTCGAAGAGCTGTACGACGCCGGTGCGCTCGGAGGCTCGCCCGAGTGGCCTCCGGCGGTGGAGGCGAGTTCGGAGTGACTGGCCTCACGACGACGGCGAATCTGACCTCTCGCCCACGACCGACACCCGTTCGTCCACGGTAAGCGTATGTGGCCCTGGGAACACGTCCTCTTCGCGTACGTCTTCTACTCGCTGTACGTTCACGCCAGATATCGTCACAGCCCCTGGGATCGCCCCGTCGCGTCGCTGGCGTTCGCCTCAGTTCTCCCCGACGTCATCGACAAGCCGCTCGCCTGGCAGTTCGCGCTGTTCGAGACCGGCTGGGGAGTCGCCCACTCCGTCTTCGTCGCCGTTCCGGTGTCCGCTCTCGTCTACGCGATCGCTCGGCGACGCGGGCACGCGGAGATCGGTGTCGCCTTCGGCGTCGGATACCTGCTTCATCTCGTGGGCGACGTCGTTCCGGCGTCGCTCTCGCGAAACGCGCTGTATCTCCATCCCGTGCTGTGGCCGTTCGGGAACCCCACGACGCGCCACAGCCACGGGTCGTTCGTCGACGGCGTTCGGACCCATCTGGTGGAGTACGCTGCCCAACTGCTCGCGCTCGACGTGACGCCGGTCGTGGCGCTGCAGCTCGGCTCAGTCGTCCTCGGAGTTGGGCTGTGGCTCTACGACGGTCGCCCCGGTTTGGGACTGATCATTGATCCGATATGTCGAACGATCGAGTCGCTCCGCTCGCGGTGATTGACCACGCGTTCAGGGTTCCGGCGGGACGAGAGCGTCGATCCCGGTGTCGATCGCTCCTAGGGGATCTGCCGGATGGTCGTCCTCGAACACCAGCCACTCGACGTCGGTCTCCCGCGCCGCCGCGACGACGCGGTCGAGGTCGATGATCCCCTCTCCCGGCGGCACCGACCGAAACCGCGGCGGAAAGCGGCGCGTCACCGCGACGTCGGCGATGTGGACGAGTGCGAGCCGATCGCCGAGCAGATCGAAGACGGCGACCGGATCGTACCCTCCGGCGGCGACCCAGCCGACGTCGACCTCGAACGTGACCCGGTCCGTCGTCCGCTCGAGGAGCGCTCCGAAGCCGGTCCGCTCCGCGATATCCGTCTCGTCGAACGTCCGGCCGACTGCGTCCGCGATCCACCCCCAGACGCCGGGGACGGGCACCGTCGCCAACGTTCCGAGACCGAACTGATCGAACGTCGGGAGGAACGGCTCGCGCGTGTTGTGGTAGGACAGCTCCATTCCGTCGTCGGCGAGGCGGTCAGCCAGCGCGTCGAGGCGCCACGCGAGCGCCTCGACGCGCCCCTCGGTGCGGAAGTGGTTCTCGCCGATGTGCGGGATCACCGCTCGAGTGCAGCCGGCGACTCGGCACCGATCGACGATCGCCTCCGGGTTTCGCTCCAGGGTCGGAAGCTCCACGTGGGCCGCAACCGGCGTCGTTGCGGTTTCCGTTAGTGCCTCCCGGACCGCGTGAGGATCGGCTTCGAGAAATCGCCCGGCGAACTCGACGCCCTCATAACCGGCTCGGGCGACGCGACGGATGATCTCCGGCAGCGGCTCCTCGATATCCCGAAGCGTGTGGAGCTGCATGGCTGGTCGGGCACTGCCGATCGTTCGGAGCTTCGCCTGTTGATCCATTGACTCCACTCCGTATTCGTCGGCTTTGGTAATGAGCTACTTATACGGTCGGTCGGCTGATAGCCGATCCCTACCGCGGACAGCTGTACACGCCGATGGACCAGTGGTCGTTCGTGAACAGCCCCGCGTTGTTGACGTTACCGTCGACGGCACAGAACCAGCGGTCATCGACGGCCCACGGGTCGATGTGATGCATGCGACCGGAGTTCCAGCCGAGCGTGCGGCCGGTTCCCTCGAGAACGGGGGAGTACGGCGCTTCCGCCTCGACGAAGCTACTCTCGTCGAGATCGGTGATCTCGTAGGCCCGAACCGACGTGCCGTACTTGCTCGCACAGTCCTGGTAGAACACGACGATTCGGTCGTCGTAGACGATCGGTCGGCCCCCGGGGCGGTAGGCCTCCGGTCGGTTCTCGACGATCGGATTCGCGGGGTGTGGTCGCCACGCGTCCCGTTCGAGGGTACGGCTGTGGTACAGATACGTGTCCGAACTGTCGCCGTCGCCGACCATCAGCCACCACCGGCCTCCGAACCGGAAGACGACCTGGTCGTCCGTCGGGTGCTTCCCGGAGACCAGAACCGAACAGCGTCTCCACTCGGTCGGAAAGTCGACCGCCCTGTAAAGTTCGACGAGCGTGTCCCCGCCACCCCCCGTCTCCGGGAGCATGTACCGGTTCCCGCGCCACTCGAAGACGTACGGAAAGGAGAGGTGCTCGCCAGTGTTCAACACGACTCGATCGTACTCCCACTCGTAGCCGTCGGGGCTGGTCGCGTGACCGATGACGGCGTCCGGTTCCCGGTTCCTGTTGAACACCTCGAAGAACATGTGCCAGCGATCCGTTCCGGGGAAGACGAACGGATCGGCGACGAAGTCGACGGAGCCGTAGTCGGTGACGTCCTCCGAGGTCAGAACGGGGTTGTCGGCTGCCGGCACGGGTTCGGGTGCCGTGAGGGGCTTTTCGCCGCCGTCCGTGAACGCTCGGGCGTGGGCTCCACTTCCGGCGGCCGTGGGCCGGAACTCGCGGTACGCCGAGTCGGCCATTCGCCCCGGACGGAGCTGTGGGAGGGTGTGGTTGAGGAGCTTCCCGGCCAGCCAGGCAGTGTATACGACCCGTCGTGTCGATTTGATCGACTGTAATGCCTGTGTCACTATATCATTCCGGTAGTTGTTTCGAACTATTGTTATACATC
>SKTU01000083.1 GCA_007122455.1 Haloarculaceae archaeon
CCCGTCGGATCGATCGGGGACGTCGGATGCTTCTCGTTTTACCCCACGAAGAACATGACGAGCGGCGAGGGCGGGATGATAACCACCGACCGCGACGACATCGCGGAGCGCGCGGCCCAGTTCATCGACCACGGCCGTGGCGAAGAGACGTACGCGCACCCGACGATCGGGCACAACTACCGGATGACCGATCTCGCAGCGGCAATCGGTCGCGAACAGCTCGCCAAGTTGCCGTCGTTCGTCGACGCCCGGCGGGCCAACGCCGACGTCCTGAACGACGCGCTCTCCGGAAGTTCGGTGACGACACCGATCGAAGGAGACGACCGTCGCCACGCCTACCATCAGTACACGATCAAAACCGACCGTCGCGAGGCGATCCAGCGTGCGCTCGCCGAACGGGGCGTCGACACTGCGGTCTACTATCCGACCTGCATCCACGAGCTCGGCTGTTACGATTCGATCGACGCCTCGGTCCCGACTGCCGAGCGGACCGCCGATCGGGTGCTGTCGCTGCCGGTTCACCCGAACGTCGAGGATCACCAGCTGCACGAGATCGGCGAGACGGTGACCGCCGCGAACTCGGTGGAGGTCTAACCATGTTGGAACGGGACGTCCTCCGTGCCGGTGTGGTCGGCGTGGGTAGCATGGGCGAGAACCACGCCCGCGTCTACGACGACCTCGTGTCGGCGGAACTGGTCGGTGTTCACGACGTACAGGAGGACCGCGCCGAAGCTGTCGCCGGAACGTACGGCGTCCCGGCGTGTAGCTTCTCGGAGCTCCTCACGACGGCGGACGTCGTCTCCGTCGCGGTGCCGACCGAGCACCACTACCGGACGGTTCGGGAGTGCATCGACGCGGGAACTCACGTCCTCGTCGAGAAACCGTTCGTGTCAGATCCCGACCGGGGACGGAAGCTCGTCGAGTTCGCCGACCAGCGCGGCGTTACGCTCCAGGTCGGCCACATCGAGCGGTTCAATCCCGCCGTTCAGGAGCTGTTCGGACTCCTCTCCGATCGGGAGATCGTAGCGATCGATGCACAGCGGCTGGGTCCGCCACTCGACCGGAATATCGACAACTCGGCCGTGATGGATCTGATGATCCACGACATCGACGTGCTCCTGCAGCTCGTCGACGCCCCGGCGGAGGTAACCGCCGCGGCGACTCGGGACGGCGAGTACGCGACCGCGACGATACAGGCCGAAACCGGAGAGATCGGGCGGCTGACGTCCAGCCGCGTGACCGAGGAGAAGGTTCGGAAGCTAACGGTCACCACGGCCGACTGTCGAATAAAGGTCGATTACACGGACCAATCCCTCGAGATCTGTCGTCAGTCGTTCCCGGAGCACGTCAACCAGGATCGGAACGCCCATTACCGGCACGAAAACGTCGTCGAAAAGGTGATGGTCGAATACCGGGAGCCGCTCAAGGCGGAACTCGAGGCGTTCCTCGAGTCGGTGAGAAACGGCGATGAACCGTCCGTCACGGGGGAGGACGGCATTCGAGCGGTCGAGATCGCCCGATCGATCGAGAACAGCGCGACGGCGCCGTCGTCCGCGGCGTCCGATCCGGTTCGATCGTTCCCCCGCTGATCGTTCGAACTCCGGACCGTGCCCAGTTTACCAGTATTATAAACGGAGTTATTCTCGTTCTTAATAAAGCCACGTGAGCTCCGAACGGACTGTGTCGGAAGAATGATTCACGGAACGAGAGTTCTCGGTGCCCCAGTTAGCGGACGTATCGCCCCGTTCGAGGGAACCGTGAACCGAACGGACCCCGCTGAGGTGAAACGGTGAACCGAACCCGGGTGAGTATCGGACGCGATTCGTCGGTGGACCAGCCCGAGCTCGTCGGATACGTTCACGACGAGGACGCCCAGCCGACTGTTATCGGTGACGGGGCGACGATTCGAGCCGGAACGATCGTCTACACGGACGTCGAGATCGGCTCCGGATTCACCACCGGACACGGTGCACTGATCCGAGAGGAGACGACCATCGGCGACGACGTCGTCGTCGGAAGTAACGTCGTCATCGACGGCCGGACAACGATCGGATCGCACGTGAGCCTCCAGACCGGCGTCTACATCCCCACCGAAACGACGATCGGGAACAACGTGTTCGTCGGTCCCCGGGCCGTCCTCACCAACGATCCGTATCCGGTTCGTCAGGACGTCTCCCTCGAGGGACCGACGATCGAATCGGGGGTATCGATCGGTGCGAACGCGACGCTCCTCCCCGGCGTCACCGTCGGGGAGGGGGCGTTCGTCGCGGCCGGCGCGGTCGTCACGGACGACGTTCCGCCGGACACGCTCGCCGTCGGATCGCCGGCGGAACACCGGCCGCTACCCGACGAACTTCGCGAGCGGAACACGCTTCAAGCATGACTTCAGAGATAATCGACGAAACGGCAAGCGCGGACAGTATCGATCGACGACGGGACTCCGAGGTACTCTGTATCGTCGGACTCGGCTACGTCGGCCTCCCGCTGGCGACGACGTTCGACGAGGCGGGATACGACGTCATCGGCTACGACGTCGACGAGTCGTTGATCGAATCGCTACGGCGCGACGAGGACCCGACGAACGAGATCGGCGGCGATCGACTTGCCGAGCTGGAGGTCGAGTTCGTTCCCGATCCGGTAGATATCGAACGGGCCGATTACGTCTTCGTCACCGTCCCGACGCCCCTCGACAGTTCCCAGAACCCCGAACTCGAGTTCGTCAGAAGCGCCGCGAGAACTATCGGCGAGCATCTCTCGGAGGGAACGACCGTGGTGCTGGAATCGACGGTTTATCCCGGCGTGACGCGGAACGTCCTCCAGCCGACCCTCGCCGAGGCGTCCGGTCTCACCCCTGGCGAGGAGTTCAACGTGGGCTACTCCCCGGAGCGGCTTTCGCCGGGTGACGGCGGTCGCGGAATCCGCGACGCCGTCAAGATCGTCAGCGGCGACTCCGAGTCGACGCTGGCGAATCTCTCACGAATATACGGATCGATAATCGACGCCGGCGTCCACGAGGCCGCCTCCCTCGAGGTTGCCGAGGCGGCGAAGGTTCTCGAGAACGTTCAGCGCGACCTCAACATCGCACTGATGAACGAGGTCGCGATCATCTGTGAGAACCTGGACATCGACACCAAGGAGGTGATCGAGGCCGCCGGAACGAAGTGGAACTTCCACGAGTACTCGCCGGGACTCGTCGGGGGACACTGTATCCCCGTCGACCCGCTGTATCTCGTTCACGGCTCCGAACGCGCGGGGTTCTCGCCGAAACTCATCCTCCAGGCTCGTGAGATCAACGAATACATGCCGACTCACGTCGCCGATCTCACGATACGGGGGCTGAACGACTGCGGGAAGGTGATCAAGGACACCCGACTGCTCGTTCTGGGGGCGGCCTACAAGCCGAACGTCGGGGACATTCGAACCTCCGAGGTGAAAACGGTGATTAGCGTGCTCGAACAGTACGGCGTCGACGCCGTCGTCTACGACCCGATCGCGGACGACGAGGCGATCGCCGAATCCCTCGACGTCGAGACAGTCTCCGAGCCCGACTACGATGGCTGCGACGGGATCGTCCTCGCGACCCCACACGAGCAGTTCTACTCGCTCGATTTCCCCGGCGCCGTTGAAGAGCTGGAGCCGGATCCGGTGTTCGTCGACGTGAAGGCCGTGATGGACGAGCAGGAACTGACCGAGGCCGGCTACGAATACCGGTGTTTGTAACGATGGCTCGAACACGCGTCCGAATCCGATACTCTCGGAGAGTGATTCGATGAGGGTGATCGTCACGATGCAGCGGCCGTCGCACGTCCACTTTTACCGGCACGCCATCGAGGCGATGGAGGCCGACGGGCACGACATTCACGTCTTCGCACGGGACGCGGAGGTCACGATTCACCTCCTCGAGTCCTACGGGATCGATCACGGGGTACTCGTCGACGCCCCGCCGTCCGGTCGGTCGCTGCGGAAACTCGCGACCATGCAGGCCACCTACGAGTCGAAGCTCCTGCTGCGCGCACGCGAGATTCAGCCCGACGTCATCACCGCGATCGGTGGCGTCGCGGCGTCACACGTCGCGAAACTCGTCGGTGCACGGAGCATCGTCTTCACCGACACGGAGCACGCGACGATGTCGAACAGGCTGGTCACGCCGTTCGCCGACGCCATCTGGACGCCCGACTGCTTCCACGAGGATCTGGGTCAAAAGCACGTCCGCTACCCGGGATATCACGAACTGGCGTATCTTCACCCGGAGCGATTCACTCCGGACCCCGACGCTCTCTCGACTGCGGATGCCGACTCGGAACGTCCGCTCGTGGTCCTGCGACTGACGGACTGGGACGCTCTCCACGACATCGGTGCGGCCGGATTCGACGATGCGACGGACGTCGTAGAGCGACTCGAAGGCTCCGGCGCGCAGGTTCGGATCACCTCCGAAGTCCCGCTTCCCGACGAACTCACCAATCGACAGGTGTCGATTCCTCCGGAGGAGATTCACGACCTCCTCGCACACGCCTCGCTCTATCTCGGAGAGGGGGCGACGATGGCCGCCGAGAGTGCCGTACTCGGCACCCCATCCCTCTACGTGAACACGCTTCGGATGGGGTACACGGACGAACTCGAGGCGCGGTACGAACTGCTGTACAACTTCCAGGGTGCGTTCCGTCACGAACACGCCGTCCGAACGGCGGAAACGCTTCTCGACGACGAGGGGGAAAACGACTGGGCCGCCAGGCGTGAACGGCTGTTGGCGGACAAGACGGACACGACGGACGTCATTCTCGACGCCATCGGCATCGGCGACGGCTCCAGTGCGGAGAGCAAACCGACAACGGTGACGGCGCCGTGACGGGGATCCGCGTCCTCCAGCTGACCTCCTCGATGGAGCCGTTCTTCCGCCAACAGGTCGACGTCCTCGAAGAGCACGGGGTCGACTGCACGACTCTTCCCGTGCCGGGAACCGCCCGGGGCGACGAGTCGCGGAACGTCCGAAACTACGCGAAGTTCTACAGACGAACGATCGCCGAGTGTCGGAACGACTACGATCTCGTTCACGTGAACTACGGGCTCATCGGCCCGATCGGACTGGCTCAGCCGATCCGACCGGTCGTGCTCACGCTGTGGGGATCCGAGGTGATGGGTTACTCCAGCCCCGTCGATCGGCTCTCTCGCTTCGCCGCCCGGCGGAGCGACGCCGTCATCGCCCCATCCGTGGCGGTCTCCGAGCGGCTCGACTGCTCCCATCGCGTCGTCCCCTTCGGCGTCGATCTCGATCTCTTCAAACCGATCGACCGGCGGGAGGCCCGGGAGTATCTGGGCTGGTCGCAGAACGACCGGATCGTCCTCTTCCCGTACGATCCCGGTCGGACGGTGAAGAACCACGCCCTCGCGCGAAGCGTCATCGACCGGACGAGCGTCAATGCGGAACTCAAAACGGTGAGCGGACTGCCGTACCACGAGATGCCGTACGTCATGAACGCGTGCGACGCGGTACTCGTGACGTCTCGACGGGAAAGCGGACCGATGGTGGTTCGGGAGGCCGCAGCCTGTAACGTCCCCGTCGTCTCGACCGACGTCGGCTTCGTCTCGGAGACGCTCGAGAACGTCGAGAACAGCTACGTCACGGACGCCGAGTCGGAGCTCGTCGAGGCGGTCGACTCCGTACTCCGATCAGTGGGGCGTTCGAACGGCCGCGAGATCGTCGAGCAGTACGACACGGAACGTATGGGTTCCGAGCTCCTCTCGGTGTACGTCGACGCCCTCGACGGCGAGAGTTCGGATCCGCGCCGTGTCGAACCGAATTAATCAGTCGACAATTCGATCCTCGGAGCGCTTCGTAACGCGGAGCGGCAGTGATCCCGAAACCGCCGGGGATTCGATCACGACGGGTTTCCGGCTCTCTCTCCGCCGTTCGACCTCACCTCGGGTTTAGGAACCTCGTAGCCGGACGTTTCTTCCCAGTTGCGTCGATTGGAATGTGCGGGGGTTTCGTCGACTGCTCCTTAGTTCGTGTATAGTAACAGTTCTTCCACGCGACCGATCTCGAAGGAGACGGTTGTGAGACCGTTGATAGACCATGATAGGAAACGCAAATACAGCGACGTCCGTCACCGAGCGATCGACTACTGTCAACGGCTGTGGAACTCGCGTTCGACCGCCCGTGAGGGGTGTCCGCTGATGTGTGGCATCATCGCCTGTATCGGCGTCGACGACGCCGGATGCAGGGTCGTCAGCGGTTTGGAGAACCTGGAGTATCGGGGATACGACTCCGCAGGGGTCGCCGCACAGTCCGACGACGGACTGGTCGTTCGCAAACAGAGCGGACAGATCAGCGACCTGAAGGAGTCGTTCGTCGACGAGATACCGTCCGGAACGCTGAGCATCGGACACACCCGGTGGAGTACACACGGCCCGCCGACGGACGAAAACGCTCACCCGCACACGAGCACATCCGGACGCGTCGCCGTCGTACACAACGGTATCATTTCGAACTACCAGAAGCTCCGGGAGCGATGCAACCGGCTCGGTTACGAGTTCGAGAGCGACACCGACACCGAGGTCATCCCGCACCTGATCGAACACCGCCTCAGTGGGGGGATGGATGCCGAGCGAGCGATCAAGGACACGATCGCCGAGCTCGAAGGGAGCTACGCGATCACCGTCGCGATCGAGGGATACGACGAGTTGTTCGCCGCCCGAAAAGGATCCCCGCTGGTGATCGGGGTCGGCGAGGACGCGAACTACCTGGCGAGCGACGTTCCGGCGTTCCTCGAGTTCACGGACCGGGTCGTCTACCTCGAGGACGGGGACGTCGTTTCGGTTTCGGCGACGGAGCACACGTTCCTCGACACCGGTGGCGATTCGGCGAGCCGTCCCGTCGAAACCGTCGACTGGAGTTCCGAGGACACCGGCAAGGGCGAGTACGACCACTACATGCTGAAGGAGATCGACAACCAGCCGAGTTCGCTGGCGAGTACGATCGACGGACGGATCGACACGGATTCCGACTCCATCGAGTTCGAGTCGTTCCCCGAGGGGGAGTTCACCGACGTCGATCGGATTCACCTCGTCGCGTGTGGAACGTCGTACCACGCTGCACTGTACGGTGGACGACTGCTGAACAGGGCCGGCATTCCGACCCAGGCGTTCCGAGCCAGCGAGTACGACGAGACGTATCCGATCTCGTCGGATACCCTGGTGGTGGGCGTGACACAGAGCGGTGAGACGGCGGATACGCTCGCTGCGCTCCGGACGGCCAAGCGCGAGGGTGCGGAGACGTTCGCCGTCACGAACGTGGTCGGCTCCACCGCAGCCCGAGAGGCCGACACGGCGGTGTATATCCGAGCCGGCCCCGAGATCGGCGTCGCCGCGACCAAGACGTTTTCCTCGCAGGTGGTGACGCTCGCGCTCCTCACCGAGATGTTCGCGGCGGAGATCCCCGACGCGACTCCTCGCGACGATCTTCCGGAGTTCCTGGACGCGCTCTCCGAGTTACCGTCTCAGATCGACGAGATACTGCGGACGTCACACGTCGACGACATCTGCTCCCGATATCTCAATCGGGAGAAATACCTGTTCATCGGGCACAGCCACGAACACCCGGTCGCGCTCGAAGGGGCGTTGAAGTTCAAGGAGATCACGTACAAACACGCCGAGGGATACGCATCGGGACAGCTCAAACACGGACCACTCGCGCTCGTCACGCCCGGCGTTCCCGTCTTCACGATTCTGGGTGCCGACGACGAGAAGACGCGAATCAACGCCGAGGAGGCTCACGCTCGAGGTGCTGACGTCGTCGCAGTGACGTGCGAATCCGACGTGAACCCGAAGTTCGCCGATTCGGTGCTGGAGATCCCCGAGACGCATCCGGACCTCATTGGATTGCTCGCCAACGTCCAGCTACAGCTCGTCGCCTACCACACGGCTCGGCTCCTCGATCGATCGATCGACAAGCCACGAAACCTCGCCAAGAGCGTCACCGTCGAGTGATCCGATGACGCTTTCAACCTCTACCGTGCGGAACACCGCGGAATCCCCGCCGCGGATGAACCGCGAGCTGTTCGGGCTCTTCGGATCCAAAGCGGAGCTCGCGTCGCACTGTTCGCTCTCGGAGTTCGACGCGGTCGTCGCGGGATCGTCCGTCGCCGTCGGGATACGGGACGACACCATGGATCTTCCCGCTCGCAGCAGCGTTCACGAGGGATCGGACGGACACTGCGTGATCCTGGGCGAGGCGTGGATGGATCGGAGTCGTCCGGAGAGTGCGGCCGAGCAGCTCTACCAACGATTCGTCACCGAGGGATCCGAGGCGTTCGAGGGGATCTACGGCTCCTATCTCGTGGTCCTCGAACACGACGACGACGTCTGGATCGTCCCCGATCTCATCCGGTCCTGGGAGTGCTTCTACACCGACGACAGCGGCGAACGCGTCTTCGGAACGGACGCAGCGAGGGTCGCCCGGACGATCGATCGGCCGACACTGAACGAGCGCGCGGCAAACGAACTGTTCCACTTCGGCGTCGTGTTCGGAACTGGGACGCTGCTCGCGGAGCTGCACCGGCAACCGTTCGATCGAGCACTCGACGCCGAGACGTCTCGGGATCTCGAGCGCTTCGTCTACAGGACCGCGTCGTCTGATCGCGACTACGCGGCCGATCTCGCGGAGCGACTCGAGGCGGTCGTCGGGGAGCGAATAGATTACCCCGATCCGAAGGGGGCGCTCACCAGCGCGGGATACGACTCCCGGTTCCTGCTCGCGACGATCCCGGATCTGGACACCTGCTACACGCTCGGGCACCCGACGACGCCGGAGATAGAGACTGCCCGCGACGTGGCCACCCAGTACGGCCACGACCACGAGCGGTTGCCCGTTACACCCGACTATCTCGATCCGAGCCCCTCGATCGTTCAGTACACGAACGGGATTCGGGAATCGTTACACATCCACCACCGCGGGAACGAGTCCGCACTCGACGTGGTGACGATGTACCACGGGCTGTTGCTGGACACGGTACTGCGGGACTTCTATCTCCCCGGTCGCGAGATCGATCTGTTCGGCCACCCCCTCCCGCTCCCCGGGCTCGAGTCGGATCCCGACTTCTATCAGTTCTATCGGGACCGACTCGACGTCTACCGGAACGGTGGCCAGCTACTCGGAAAGGCCGACGATCTCCCCGAGAGCACGATCGAGGAGTTCGGAGAACGGACCGTCAGCTCCGCGATCGAGCGATGCCGACCCCGGACGGACTCCGTCTACAACGCGATGGCGATGCTCGGGGTAAAGCTCACCCCCGCGCTCCCGTTTCGGACCCACCTGGCCGATAACTTCGTCGAGAGTCTGTTTGCGACCGATCCCCGACTCGTCGAGTGGCACCTCACGACGCCACCCGAACACCGGAATTCCCGCACGTTCCAGCGGGCCATAGAGCACGTCGACGGGGAGATATTCCGTCACCGACCCCCCGACCGACCGTACACCTCCTACACGTTGAACCAGATCAGCGGCTTTCTCAGGCGGAACGTTCCCGGAGTCCGATCGCCCGGAACCGCGTGGCCCGACCGGAAACGGATCTACAACGACAACGACATGGACGCTCGGTTGTTCCCCGACTCCGAGTGGGTTCACGATCATCCCCCGCGAGTCAAGCTTCGGATCAACGACGCGCTCACGTGGCTCGACCTCGCGACCGACCGGACGTACACCCCCGACGATATTCTCCGGCGAACGTGACTTACCCCGAGGGTTGCTGTAGCTGTAGGCGTTAGTTCCCTGTCAGTCAGCGTTCCGAGGGACGCCCGGACGATCGCGATAAAACGTCGACGGATCGATTTCTACTCCGTCCACAGATACGGGCTCGCTCGTCGGAGCTTCCCTCTCCCTCGGTATTGACGCGAACGCTCGCTCCTCGCCCGTCGGACGGATCAGTAGCGCGGGGACGTCGCCTTTACTGTTCGTTTCATCCCACGGATTTCGTCTCGATTACGCGCTGAGTCATCCGAAGAGGCCACCATCGTCATCGTCCTCTTCGTCTTCTTCTTCGTCTTCTTCTTCCTCTTCGTCGTCGTCATCGTCTTCCTCTTCCTCTTCCTCTTCGTCGTCGTCATTGTCTTCTTCTTCTTCTTCTCGATCGTTATCATCGTCCTCCCAGTCATCGTCGCTGTCATCGTCTTCGTCTTCTTCTTCTCGATCGTTATCGTCGTCCTCCCAGTCACTATCGTCCTCTTCTTCCTCCTCTTCGTACAGTTCGATCACTCGGTCTTCGTGATCGTCGCCGACCGAGACCACGATCAGGTAGAGATCGGGATCGAAGTCACTGGTATCCAGCTCGTAGACGTAACTGGACGTTCCACCGGCTTCGAGGGTCGCTTCGTACGACGTGAGTTCCTCGTCGTCGAACGAGAGTGTGAGTTCCTCGGACCCTTCTGCATCACCACGGTTCTCCACCTCGAATTCGATCGCCACCGTCTCGCCGACTTCCGCCTCGTCGGGCGCATGGAGTCCGGTGACGACGATGTCGGCCTCCTCGTCTTCGGGCGTCTCCTCCGGTGTCTCGGTGGGTGTGTCCTCAGGTGTTTCGGTGGGCGTCTCCTCAGGTGTCTCAGTAGGGGTGTCCTCAGGTGTTTCGGTGGGGGTGTCAGTCGGCGTCTCGGTTGGCGTCTCCTCCGGTGTCTCGGTGGGTGTGTCCTCTTCCGGTGTCGGCGTTTCCTCTCCTCCATCACCTGCCTCATCCGCCCCACCGATCCCGAGGGTCGAGGGCCCCACGACACCGGCGACGACGAAGCCCGTTACGAAGAGGACCACTCCAGCAACCAGTAGAAGCTGGTGAAGCTGTCCGGTGCCGACGCTTCCGCCGCCTGTGTCGTGCGGGCCGCTCGAAGAAGAACCGTTCATGATAGATCAGGGGGACGTCAGTAGTTACTCCATCATCGGCCCAGCGCTCCTTTATTATCGGCTCGATAAAGCTGCCGAACGACTCATCAACCGAGGTCCTCCGAACGGTAGTCGAACGCCCGTAAGCGGGCGTATCCGTGGGACTTACGGTATTCCTATGTTTTTTAACTCGCTGACCGGTTGGATATCGACCTCTCGAAGCATTACTGTCAATATTTTAATTAATCTTACTATACCTATAATAAAGGATCTGTCACAGTATCGTTGACCTATATGTCGCAGCAATCGAGGCGGAGACCAGTGCTTGCATCCCTCGGCGCCACCGTGGTCGCGGGGTTGAGCGGCTGTGTCGGCTCGGTCGGAGAACAGATCGGTACCGAGGACGATTCAGAGGAGCCGACCGAGACGCCGACGGAGGAGCCGACAGAGACTCCGGAGCCCGAACCGGACGAATCGATACACAGCGGTGAGAGTATTCCCACCTACCCGTACGCGGACACCGGTACGGAGCCGTTGAACCCGCGCCCCGACGACGCGGCCGACAATCCGGTTCTGACGGCCGACGACATCGACGACTACGATGCGTCCTTCGTCGCCGATCCGACCCTGTACATCGAGGACGACGAGTGGCACATGTTCTTCGAGGTGTCGGCGGACGGTAGGGGTCGGATCGCCCACGCCGTCAGCGACGATGCGGGGGAGAGCTGGGAGTACGATCAGGTCGTGTTGAACCTGCGGCACCACGTCTCCGGCCCGTACGTTTTCAAATGGGACGGCGAGTACTACATGACCACCCAGGCCAATCCCCGCACGCGTCCAGTCATGCTGTTCAAGGCGAACGTCTTTCCACACGACTGGTACCGTGCTGCCGAGCTGTACGATCCCGATCAATACGACCACGGCGTCACCGACCACGCGCTCTTCCGGTGGGACGATACGTGGTGGAACATCGCCGGCGACGAACGGCGCCACACCTATCTCTACTACAGTGAGGAACTCGAGGCCAGCGACTGGCAACCGCACGAGGAGAACCCGGTCGTCGAGGATCGCCCGGCTGCATCGCGTCCGGGCGGTCGGCCGATCGTCCGCGACGACGACGTACTGGCGTTCTTCCAGTCGCAGGTCGGCGGCTTCGGTATGGAGGTCAACGCCTACCGGATCACGGAACTGACGCCGTCGGCCTACGCGGACACGGAACATCCCGCGTCCCCGATTCTCACCGGCACCGAGACGCTCGATCAACACGACGAACCGACGTGGAACTCCTATCGGATGCACCGATACGATCCGTGGTACCTCGGTGACGGCGAGGGATGGCGGGCCGTCGTCGACGGCGACGACGGGAACGACGACTGGAAGATCGGAGTGTACCACGTCCGTGAGTAGCTTCCGATCCCGTCTTTTGAAGTTGCTATACGTACGCTCTCGTACGACCGCAGCACAGTTTCGACCGTTGCAGCACGGTTCAGATCACTCGAGACAGTTACTTTACTAATAATAATCATGGCACTACGGCAAAACCGAGACATGGAGACGAGTCGAAAGCGGCGACAGTTCCTCGCATCGATTGGTATAACCGGTCTCGCCGGTCTCGCCGGCTGTACCGATCGGATTACGGGGAACGGCGACAACCCCCCTAGCGGTGACGACGAACCGAATCACGACGACGATCCGGAAACGGAAGACGAGGAGCCGGACGACGAGGACGAGTATTTCTACTCCGGTGAGACGATCCCGCCGTTCCCCTACGAGGGCGTGACGATAGACCCCCTCGAAACCCAACCCGATCCGGAGGTGTCGAACCCCGTCTTCACGGCCGACAGCGTCGATCAGGACGACTTCGACGACGAGTTGCAGTTCGCTGCAGACCCCTACATGTTCGTCGAGGAGGACGAGTGGCACATGTTCGTCGAGGTCGTCGAGAGTGGTCACGGCGGACGGATCGTCCACGCGGAAAGCGACGATCGCGGCGTGACGTGGGATTACACCGGCATCGTCCTCGAGGAAGAGTGGCATCTCTCGTTCCCGTTCGTATTTAAATGGGAAGGCGACTACTACATGACGACGCAGGCGAACCCGAGTAGTCGTCCCCCGCGGCTCTACAAGGCCAACTCGTTCCCCGGGGAGTGGTACACCGTCGTCGACGGCTACTACGACCAAAACGAGTACGATCACAGGATTAACGACCACGCTGTCTTCCACTGGGACGGCACCTGGTGGGACATCGCCTGTCACGACAACGAGGACACCTACATTTATTACAACGATCAGCTGGAACACGGCGGTTGGCAACCACACGAGGAGAACCCGGTCGTCGAGGACAGGCCGTTCGCAGCTCGTCCCGGCGGACGCCCGCTCGTGTTCGAGGACCGCATCTTCGTTCCCTTCCAGCAGACCGAGGAGCTCTATGGAGAGACGATTCAGGGCTACTGGATCACTGACCTCACGACGGATAGCTACGAGGACGAACACATCGGTACCGTTCTCCAGGGGACGGACCGGTACACGGACGACGACGAACCCGCCTGGAACTCGCTCCGGATGCACCACTACGACGCGTGGTATCTCGGTGACGAGGAGGACGGATGGCGGGCCGTCGTCGACGGCGACAAAATCGAAACGTCGGGGGCAGATTGGACCGTCGGAATGTACCGAACCCAGAGCTGAACCCGTCCGCGCCGACACTGGCGGACTGTACTCCCGCTTCGTCTCGTTTTCCTCCGTGCTAACGTGGGTGTAGACCGTCGTTCACGGCGGTACGGCTGCTGAATCGGAGGATCTCGTTACCTGCGACGAACAGCGTGAAGAGCGCATTAACCGCTCTGTTCACACGGATTTCGGCGGGTTTCATGAACGTACTAACTGTCCTTTCGCCGACATTAATCCTATGCTCAAAATAATAAACCCCTCCTGGATCCAACGGACGGTTGCAGCGAGCCATGAAAGAAAACGACCTACTCAGTCGACGACGCCTCATCGAACTCACTGGGGCAGCTAGTATCGTTGGCATCGCGGGATGTTCCGACCCTGGCGACCCGGACGAACCAGGCGAAGAAGACGACGACTTCGACGACGATCCGGCGGACGACGATCCGGTGGACGACGATCCGGCGGACGACGATCCGGCGGACGATGACGATGACGACTTCGATGAGGACGACGACGAGGAGGACGACGACTTCGACGACGACGAAGATGACGACTACGACGAGGACGACGATCCCGCGGACGACGACGAAGATGACGACTTCGATGAAGACGACGACGAGGACGCCGAAGACGACGATCCCGCGGACGATGACGCCGAAGACGACGACTTCGACGAAGACGACGACGAGGACGAAGAGTAGAAACTCGTCCGATCGACTCGTCGTAACGTAGTCGAATAACAGGCGGTGCGGTTCCGTTTTTTTACACCGTGGCCAACAACGGGAGTGACGAGCGCCTTTCAGGCAGATACGGCAGTATTTCGGTATAGCGCCAGTAGTTCCTCGAGAACGGTTTCCGGGCTGAACTGGTCGAGCTGATCGGGGATCTCGCGCCGGTACGCCCCGTAGTCGTTCCGGAGCTGATGGACGTGCTCGGCGAGGTCACGCTCGTTTCCGGGCTCGAAAACCTCACCCGCTGCTCCGATGATGTAGCTCATGCTCCCGATGTCCGAACTGACGACCGGAGTCCGACTCGCGAGCGCTTCGAGTATCACGCGACCGAACGGTTCGTCGATGACTCCCGGATAGACGAAGACGTCCGAGTCGTGATACGCCGACGGGAGCTCTTCGTGATCGACGTAGCCGAGCCACGAGATCCGATCCGCGACGTCGAGGTCCGCCGCGAGCGTTCGCAGCGCCGATTCGTACGGCCCGCTGCCGGCGATCCGGAGTTCGACGTCGAAGGGCAGTTCTTCCAGATGCGGGAGGGACCGAATGAGTACGTCGACCCCCTTGATCTGTTTTAAGGCACCGACGTAGAGGAGCGAGAGGGTTTTCCCGTCCGAAATCGAGAACGCGTCGGCTCCGTCACCGTTCGGGGGCGTGAACCGGTCCTCGTAGAAGTGCGGTACGACCGTGATTCGGTCCGCGGGAAAGCCGAGCTCCACGTAGTCGTCGCAGAGGTGTGGCGACAGCGCGTGGTAGGCCGTAACCCGATTACGGTTTTCGAACGACTGTTTGACGAGCGGCCCGCGGCCGGCGGAGAGATACGCCGATTTGAGTTCGTTCGTGACGCCCTGTCGGCGGCCGAGCGCGGTCGATGCGATGCAACTCGAACATTTCGCCACTCCCGGCCCGCTGCACTTCTCCGTTCCACGATACCTGAGATCGGCCTTCGGACAGACCGGAAGATACGAGTTGAGCGTCACGAGCGTCTCGGTCTCGAGTTCGGCGAGTGTCGAGATGAACGCCGACGAGTAGGAGTGGACCAAATCGTGGGAGTTCAACTCCTCTCGCCTCCCCTCGAGCGCCTGCTGTTTCCGCTGGATCGGATGGGGAAGATAGGACAATTCGTCGGAGATGACGTACTCTACCCTGTCGTCCGCCGGAAGGTCGGCTCGCCCCGCGCTCCGCTGACTCGCGACGTACACCGTGAGATCGTGATACTTCGAGAGGTGTTCGATGAGTAGTGTCGACGTGTGTGTGGCCCCGGATCCGCCAGTACCTGGGCACTCGACGGGGACGAAGCCGACGTCGAGACGGTGCTCTACCATTACAGTACCCCACATGCCGCCCGCTGATTATTATCGGCGGATTAAGTCGTCCTCGACGAGTGGTCCGGACCGACCGTCAGGCGCGTTCCAGTTCGACGCAGAAGACCGATCCCTCGGGGTCGTTGTCTTCGATCCGTATACGTCCCCCGTACTGCGTCACGAGGCGATCGACGAGCGTGAGTCCGACGCCGATCCCGCTGCTTTCGACACTCTGGATCCCCTCCTCGAAGATGCGATCCCGCTGCCGTCTCGGGATCCCCGGTCCGTTGTCCGCGACCCGCACCGTCACCGTGTCTCCCTCAACCGTCCCGTCGATGTGCACTTTCGCCTCCGATTTGTCGTTGAAGAAGACGCCGTTACTGATCAGATTCCCGAACACCGACGCCAGGAGACGGTTCCCCCGAACGTCCGCATCGGGAACGTCACCCATCGTGATTTCGGAGCTCCGATAGAGGCTCCGCGCTTTCTCGACCTCCCGCTGGAGAATCGCGTTCAGATCGGTCGGCGACAGCTCCGGCGTCTCCTCGGCTGTCATCGAATCGAGCGCGTCGCCGATCGTTCGTGTCAGCTGCAGAATGTGGTTCCCGGATTGGATGATCTCCTCGACGATGTCCTGCCCTCGGGGATCGACGTAGTCGGTGAGCTCCTCCGTTCGTCCGACGATGAGGCTAATGTCGTTTTTGATGTCGTGTCTCGTGAGCTGGTTCAGCATCGCCAGCTGTTCGGATCGCCGTCGGAGTTCCTCTTCGGTTTGCTTCCGCTCGATCGCGTACTGGATCGCCATCGCGAGGGTCTGTGACGTGATGTTGTCCTTAACGAGGTAGTCCTGTGCGCCCTCCGATACGGCTTTCATCCCGAGCTGCTGTTCCGGCATTCCGGTGAGTACGACCACGGGAAGATCCGGCAACTCCGCGAGCGCCCGAGTGACCGTCTCGATCCCGTCGCTGTCTGGTAGCTGAAGGTCGAGTAGTACGGCGTCGGGCTGTAGCTCGGGGGCCCGATCCAGTCCGGACTGCAACGTGTCCTCGTGTGTAACCTCGACCTCGTCGGTTCGCTCTTCTCCCGGTCCGTGGGCGAGAAGCGAATTGAGCTTCGCCTGGACGAGGAGTTCCTGAACCAGGTTTGCGTCGTGGGGATTGTCCTCGATCAGGAGTATCGTGAGTGTTGTGTTGTCGTTCATGCGTTTGCGTACGTCAGCACGTCCGTCGATTCGGACGGAACGGTCGATCGCAGTCGCGGTTCACTCGTCGTCTTGTAACGATGCGAGGAGCCGATCGTCGTTTTCGATTCCCTCCGACGGATCGTCGATCGCCGCCTCGAGTTCCTCGAGGCGTTCGATCAGCCGCGTGTACTCGTCGCTCTCGGCGAGTTCGGACGCCGTCTTCTCGGCGTCCAGCAATGCCCGTTTCGCGTTCAAAACCACGTACTCTCGCGTCTTTTCGCCGTAGGTGTCTCGCGTGAGCACGTCAGTGAGTACGTCCCTGAGCTCGTCTTTGAGGGTGGGCTTCATCACGTACGCGTCGAACGCCATGTCGACGACGTCGAAGTCCGGGTTGACGGCCGAGAGCATGACGACCCGACAGTCGAGGTTCAGCCCACGGATTCGCTCGAGGATCTCGTCACCGGAGAGCCCCGGCATCCGTCGGTCCAACAGGACGACGTCGACGTCCTCGTCGAGCATCCGGAGGCCGTCGCTTCCGTTGTACGCCCGCTTGACCTGATAGTCGTCCTCGAGCCACCCTGCGTGCATCTTCACGAGTCGCGGATCGTTGTCGATGATGAGAACGGTCGGATCGGGATCGGGATCGAGATACTCGTCGCCCCACTCCGCCAGAGAACTGAGCGCCACGTGGAGCCCCCGGCCGTCTTTCGTCAGCTCGTACTCGACGCGCTTCGGCGACTCGCTGACGACGGTGCGGCTCACGAGATCGTTCTCGACCAGGTTATCGAGACTGTCGGTCAACACCTTCGCGGAGATCTCCCCGACGCGGTCCTTCAGCTCGGTGAAACGCAGTGGCTCCTCCCTGTGGAGCCGGTGGATGATGATCGGATGCCACTTCTTCGACACCAGATCGACGGCACTGACTAACCTCTCGAGTTCTTCCTCTTCGTCGTTCACACGTTTGTCCTATCTTATCGTTCGCCGGAAGTTACTATGTAGGAGCTAAACGCCGACCCACCGCCCACCGACTGCTTTCGATGGGGATGGCTAACCCGTGGTTTCATTCCCAGCTGTATACTGACGACGATGTGGCCCCGGGAACACGTACTTTTCGGTTACTGCTCTATTCGCTTTTGAAACGTGGATGACTCCGTGAATCGCCGAACGGTGCCGACGATCGCTCTGGTGTCCGACGGAGTGTCCCTCGTCAGCCCGGCTTAGGATCGACGCCGATCGCTAGGTGCTCTGCTGCCGGAACGGTTCGACGAATTAACGAACTGATAATAAAATGAAGGGACGGCGATAGGCTGATGTGATGTGTTTTGTGAACCACTGTTGCCGTCACGTCTCCTCGATGGCTGATCGCCCCGGAGTAGAAACCGGGCGACGGAGGTGGGTGAACTGATGTCCTCGAAGAATTCGATGGACGTGTTGCTCATCGGGGTCGACGCCGCGTGTCCGTCGGTCCTCGATATGCTCTTCGAGACCGAGAGCGTACCGAACATACGTGGCTTGATCGACGACGGCGTCGTCAGCCAGCTTCAGTCTCAGATCCCTCCGTGGACGCCGAGCGCGTGGCCGTCGATCTACACGGGCGTCAATCCGGGCAAGCACGGCGCGTTCGGCTTCGTTCAGTTCGACGGCTACGACTGGGAGGTCGTGAGTGCCGAACACGTACGCGAACGGTCTCTGTGGTCACTCCTCGCAGAACACGGACTGACGAGCGTCGTGGTCAACGTTCCGGTGACGTATCCGTCCGACGATATCGACGGAGCGATCGTCCCCGGATTCATCGGTCCCGAGGACCCCGACTGTTCCCCGCCCGGATTGCTAGAGGATATCCGCGATGCGATCGGCGAGTACCGCGTCTACCCGGAGTACGCGCGCGGCGATACCGACTACAGCGACGACGAGAAGATGGACGAGTACTGTCGCCTGGCCAAATTCCGCGGTCAGGCGTTTCGGTATCTCTCCGACGAGTTCGATCCCGACTTCGGCTTCGTGCAGTTCCAGAAGACCGACACGGTGTTCCACGAGTTCGACGGCCAGACCGAGAAGGTCCGGCGGATATACGAGGAGACCGACGACCAGATCGGGAAGATCCTCGATCACTGTGATCCGACGTACGTGTTCCTCGTGAGTGATCACGGTATTGGACCGTACGACGGCCACGAGTTCCGGGTCAACGAACACCTGAAGGAACGCGGATACCTCGAGTCGACGTTCGAGGGGAAGGGAATGCCGTCGTGGAATCCGATTCGGAGTCAGCTCCGACAGGGTGAGACGACACGGACGTGGGATCCTGGCGTGATCAGCCAGATGGCCGCATTGCCGGCCAAGGTCGGGATCAGTCCGAGCGACGTCGTGTCGAAGCTCGAGCGGTTCGGGCTCGCGGACGTCGTGAGACGACACGCACCCGCGTCGATGGTTCGAACCTCGACCGAACAGGTCGATTTCCCGTCGTCGACGGCGTACATGCGGGCTCGCACCGAACTCGGCGTGCGAATCAATCTCGAGAGCCGGGAGCCGGAGGGGATCGTCCCACAGGAGGAGTACGAGGCCGTTCGACAGGAGCTCATAGAGCTCCTCCAGCGCGTGCGAACTCCCGACGGTGACCCGGTCTTTCAGGCAGTTCGCCCACGGGAGGAGTTCTTCCACGGCCCGTACGCCGAAGACGCCGTCGACATCGTAACGATCCCTAACGAGTTCAACCAGTTCCTGTCGGCGAACCTCGCTGGAGAGCGGTTCGGACCGCCGACCGAACCGTGGAACCACAAGCTCGACGGCGTGATCGTGGCTGCCGGGGGCGACATCGATACGACGGCTCGACTGGAGAATCCCCACATATTCGACGTCGCACCGACGGTGATGGCGGCGTTCGGCCTACCGATCAGCGACCGAATGGACGGGACGGTCCTCCCGCTCATCGAGGACACCGGGCGAAAGAGCTACCCGTCTTACCGCTCGTCCGCCAGAAGCGATCGAGACGTCTCCGACGTCGAGGAGCGGCTCTCCGATCTCGGCTATTTCGAGTAGCGTTCGATCGAGACGACGCGAACTTCCTCCGGAAACCTGGTTACGAGACGACGATGTTGAGATCCTCTTTGATCTCGTCCGAGAGCATCTGGAACTGCCACTGGACTCTGGCCTCGATCTCTCGCTTTCCGTACTCCGTCAGTACGTACTTGTTCGTCCGCTGGTCGTGTTGGCCCTTCTCGACGAGCCCTTTCTCGACGAGCGCGTCTAGGTTCGGATACAGACGCCCGTGGCGTATGTCCTCCCAATAGTAGCTGTTGACGATCTCTTTTATGTCTAGGCCTTTCGGTTCGTCCAATCCCGATATGACGAACATGAGATCTCGTTGGAAGGCGGTCAGGTCGTGCATCGATGGATAGCTTGTATACGGGTAGACATATACCGAAAACATTGTTCAAAAATTTACCATTACCGTATACTGGATCCGATCAGCTAGCGGCAGTTCGATTGCACACTTATCAGTTGTTTAAAAGGCCTATCTACCGCCCACGTCGTGGAGTGTGAACGGTGCGACACGATTCCACCTATCTCGTCGACTGACTGGTCGACGAACTCGATCGGCTGTCGTTCACTCGGTCGGTCGGCCGCCTGGATCGGTCACCGGAGCGAGAGGCGTCGTCCCGCGCTCGACTTCGAGATCGCAGTCGGCCCTCGGTAGCGTGAGGTGGAACGCCGTTCCGACGCCCTTCTCGGATTCGACCCATATCCCTCCGCCGTGATACTCGACGATCTTCTCACAGGTCGCCAGCCCGATCCCGTAGCTGTCGCTGTAGCCCGACGAGAACAGATCGAAGATGCCATCCTGCTCGTTTTCGGTCATCCCGACGCCGCAGTCTTCGATGGAGAACTGGTGGACGTCTTCTCGGCGTTCGGCGGAGATTTCGACGCGGGGAATTCCGTCGCCGGAGTACTCGATCGCGTTACTCAACAGGTTCTGGAAGAGTTGAACGAGCATGCCACGATCGCCGGTCACCGTCGGGAGCGGCTCCGACCGTATCCGCGCTTTCGATCCGATGATCGCACTCTGGAGGTTCCCGACTGTTTCCCTGAGGACGGACTCGGTGTCGACTGATTCGATCTCCATCTCGGAGCCGACGCGGGAGTAGTCGAGGAGCTTCCCGATCATCTCCTGCATCCGCTCGGATCCGTCGATTGCCGTCCCGATCAGCTGTATCGCGTCCTCGTCTAACTCGTCACCGTACCGTCGCTGGAGGAGGTCCAGATAGCTCCGAACCGTCCGGAGCGGCTCTCGGAGGTCGTGGGACGCGACGTACGCGAACTTCTCGAGTTCGTCGTTCGACTGTTCGAGCTTGCGGACCGTCTGTCTGAGTTCCCGTTCGGCGGTAACTCGACGGCTGATGTCACGACCGATCCCGCTGACGAACCCGGTTCCGTCGCTCTTTTCGATCAGCGATCCCGTGAACTCGTAAGGGATCGTCTCCCCGTCCTTCGTCGACAGATTGAGTTCGGCCTTCCGGTCGCCTTCCTGCTGCACCTTGGCGAGCGACTCCATCACCGTCGGTCGATCACGCTCCGGGAAGAACTCGACCGCGTGGAGCGAATCGATCTCCTCGTCGCTGTATCCGGTTACTTCGTTCAGACGGTGGTTCCACTGAACCAGGTTTCCCTGAAAATCCGTCACGAAGAAGATGTCGTCGATCTGATCGAGGACGGTCCTGACGAACTGCGGGCCGGGATCAGATGGACTGCCCTGGGTTATCAGCTCGCCGAATTCGCGTTCGTCGAGGACGAAGCTGTCGTCAGTTACCGGCAACGCGAGATACTGGTGGAACTCCCCATCCACGGTGGCGAACGTTCGCTTTGCGCTCTGTGAGGTGATCGCCGACCGCCCGAGTTCGAGGAGATCCGTATCCTGTTCGGAGGGCGGGTGCTCCTCGATGGTGAGTTGGCCTTCGATTTCGTCTTTCGCGACGCCGAGGCGGTCCGCCATCTCGCGGTTGACCCAGCGATACGTTCCATCGTCGTCGATTCGGGCGATCGCACCGTTCGTTCGCCTGAGTGCGGAGATGACGTCCGACGGTTCGTCGGTTTCGTTCAGCGGTCGACGGGACATTTCCACGTCGAGTTCGGCCGGATCGATCCTCCCGTTCGAAAGCACTCGATCGATCTCCCCTTCGATCTGGTCGGAGAGGTCGGCCGGATCTCCACGGTAGGCGACGTTGAACGCCTCGCCGATCGTTCTGGCGTGCTCCAGAAACGCCGTCCGCTTGCCGGCGTCGAACGACTGATCGACGATCAGCCACTCGCAGGGGGATCGAAGCAATCGGTCGATGGCGTTCCCGGCGTTGTTCGTAGCGAAGACGCTCACGGACTCTTCGTCGATCTCCACGAGGAGGTTCGCGATTGCGGCGTCAGTGTCTCCGACGTAAACTATCCGCATACTGTACTATCGCTATCCGAACCCACCTGTTTCTCGGACGACATCTGCAGAAGTGTATTACGACCACCGTAATATGTTTATCGGACTCGAGAGGCGAGTTAACGACAAACGCTCGATCGCCCCGAAGACGGAGTTTAACGGCCGCTTACCCGGCAGTAAGCGCCCACGGTTACTGAAGTGTTAGATATATTATATATGTGGGAATGCTGTTTCTTGAATCGTGATTGGAAACATGGAGGCGGCGGAGCAGGGTAGTCATCCCCAGCCGCTCACGAACGTTGCGACGGCGGAACGATCCCTCGAAACGGGCGAGCGAGACGACGCGATCCACGGACGCGCGGAGACGATGGCGGAGATGCTCTGCGAAGGGTTCCGGTTCCACGACGAGCGGAAGCGTGCGGACTCTATCGAGGCGTTCTACTACGTCGATCGGCGTAAGTTCGACGGAGTGAGCGACGAGGACGCGTGGGACGCCGCCGAAGCCTACGTCGACGCGCTGTGGCGAAAGGACGAGGTCGAGGAACCGTACGTCTCCGGCGGTCGTATCGTCGATCCAGACGGCTTGGCTGAGGCCGACTGGTCGCCGGTTCGGGACGCGCTCGCACGCCGCGCCCGGGCAGTCGGATTCGACGAGTCGTACGCGGAGCTCACCACCGAAAGCTGGCGACGGCACAAGGTGGGTGGCGATTACTGGACCCCAATGCTTCGCGCTCAGGAGATCGAGTGTTCGGCGGCGCTCGGAGAACAGCGTCCGTCCCACAGCGAGGACACTCCCCGGGAGACCGTCGGCCATCTGCCGGCCCGGTACCTGGTCGGCGTCGAACTGCACGACCTGCACACCGAAGCCCACTGGCGACAGGCGATCGGCGTGATGACGCCCTACTTCGAAACGATCCTGCGATCCGCAGACAGCGGGAGGCTCCGATGAGCGACATCACCCAGCGGACCCGTCTCATGGCTGCGAGGGAACTGTTGCTCGGTATTCCCCGGGGGTACACGTCGATGCCAGCTGAGCAGGAGGCGAACGTCCAGGAAGCGGTCGAACACATCGACCGGACGCTTGCGCTCCTCGGCGAGGTGCCGGAACGCGATGACTGAAGGGATCCCGGAAAGCAGGGCTGCAAGTCAGGACTGGCCCGTGTTTCCGCTTCAGTACACGTTCAACCCGGATGATCTCGCGCCCGGGGAGACGTTCGAACCGGACGAAGTGGTGATCTACGATGCGCAGAACTGGCGAGAGTCGCGGTGGATCGCTGCCAAGCGCGGCTCGTACGTCTCCGTCGAAGATATCAGATAGCGGGCTCGTTGTCGAAGCGGCGTTCAGTGAGATGAAACGGAGCAGCGTGGCGGCTACCCGTTCGTAACTGCCGATTCTCTCGAATAGTTTCCACTCGACCGCTACTCTCGTCGCACGATGATCGTACCGGACGCGCACAGCTGTATCGTGTGTGCCGGCAGCGCTACGATCACTCGGTCCAGAGCCGTCGCATCCGTGGCGTCCTCGGGAAACAACCTGTTGAGGGCGTCGGGATCGACGTGATCGAACAGACAGACGTCGACCTCGTCCGGTTCTCTGTGCTCGATCGACGCAATCGCGTACACGATTCTCGTCGTCATCGGTTCGCCGCTCCACTCGTCGGGACCGAAGCGGTACTCGTTGGAAATCGGTCGCGCCCTCGGCCCGCCGTACTCTCGAATCGAATCCATCGACAGTTTCTACCCGGATTTCCCTCTTCAACGTTCCCTACCCCCGGGGTTTCTTCCCCGGTTACGTCGGAGTAATCGGGTCTGTTTCGGAATCGTCGGGAAATCAACGACAGTTTACTCTTATATACTGACTTTTACTTGATATACAGCCATTAAATTTGGATAGATATTAAAAACACCCGTTATTTATAGATAAATCTAGGGTTAACGTCTTATATATCTTCGATCTATCTCTGTCTATATTATATTTATATCGCGCTGTGAATCTATTTTACTACAGAAAAATGCTCGAAACGTAGACGTTCCATCTTTCCGAACGCCACAGTCGTGTCTCGGATCTTTCTCGAACTCCTCTTCGAGAATCGAAATCCGATTTTCGGAAGCGATCGTTTGCCGACGGCACTACTATACAGTTGTTAAACGGCGGGCGACCGGTCGATCGCTGGCCCGCCGCTCAACCAGCGAGCAGCCAGATAAACCGTCAACGCAGGACCGATGTCGCCCCGTCGACGAAACTGCTCGAGAGAGCGGACGTCGGTGACCGCCTCGGTGTGGATCGTGTTACTTTCCACATAATAAAACTCGGTAGAGACGACATTTGGATCGAATGCAAACCGTCATTCTCGCAGCTGGACGGGGGACCAGAATGGGGCCCGTCACTGCTCAGTTGCCCAAGCCGATGCTCCCCGTCGGCGGAACGCCGATCGCCGCCCGCGTCGCGGAGTCCGCGCTCGAAGCCGGGAGCGACGAACTCCTGTTCGTGACGGGGTACATGGGCGAGACGATTCGGGACTACTTCGGCGACGAGTATCGGGGTGTCCCGGTGAAGTATGCGACACAGGACTCCCCCAGCGGGACGGCCGACGCGCTCCGGGCGGTCAGCGATCTGATCGACGACCGGTTCGCGCTCCTCAACGGCGACAACGTCTACGATCCAGCGGGCCTCCGTTCGCTGTTCTCGAACGGGCCGAGCATCGGCGTTCACGAGGTCGACGATCCGACGTCGTACGGCGTCGTCTCGGTCGAGGACGGTCAGGTGGTCGACATCGTCGAAAAGCCCGACGATCCGCCGTCGTCGCTCGCGAACGCGGGCGCGTACGTCTTCCCCTACGAGGTCACCAACTACCTCGACGTTTCGCAGAGCGAACGCGGGGAATACGAGTTGACGGACGTCGTCGCGCGGCTCTTGGAGGAGTACCGACTCGCCCCCGTCGAACTCGACCGATGGCTCGACGTCGGGCGTCCCTGGGAGTTACTCGAGGCGAACTCGCTCCTCATGGCGGATCAACCGCGGGCCCTCGACGGCGAGATACACCCAAGCGCGACGATTCGCGGAAACGTCGTGGTCGAAGCCGGTGCGACGATCGAACCGGGCGTGACGATCGAAGGCCCCGTGCTGGTGCGGGCGGGGAGCACCGTCGGCCCGAACGCGTACGTTCGCGGCTCGACGACGATCGGGGAGGACGTCCGTATCGGACACTCCGTCGAGATAAAGAACAGCCAGATCATGTCGGGGACGAACGTTCCGCACCTCTCGTACGTGGGTGACAGCGTGCTCAGCGGTGACGTGAACTTCGGTGCGGGGACCGTGGTCGCGAACGTCCGGCACGACGACGAACCGGTCGAACTCACGGTCAAGGGCGACCGGGTTTCGACGGGGCGGCGAAAGTTCGGCGTCGTCGTCGGTCCGGGCGTGAAAACCGGGATCGGAACTGAGCTCTGTCCCGGTGTGACGCTGTCGACCGGCGCGACGACCGAGCCGGGTGAGACGGTATTTCGAGACCGATAACGCCGTGATCACGAACGGACCTCGGAGGCGCACAGTGCCCGAAACTGTAGCTCTCAATACATCTCGACTGCCGTGAAACGAACACTCACCTCGGCGTTTCTCTCCGTGGCCAGTGGGAACCTCTTCGTTCTCCTCGCGGCGCTTTTCACGACGCCGATAATCGTCAGGTTGCTCGGTGAACACTCCTACGGACAGTACGCCACGGTGATGGCGCTGTTCGGATTGTTGATGATCCTCGTGAGCTCCGGCGTCAACAGCGGCACGCGGAAGTACATCTCCGAGGATCGCGACGAGGAGCAGTGGAAGAGCCACGTCTTCGGGTTCTACTTCCGGCTCGCCGCCGTGTTCGCGTTCCTCGGATCGGCGGCGCTGCTCGCGGCTGCGCAGATCGGGATCGTCGATCGGACGCTCGGCGAGGAGTTCGCCCGGTACGTCTATCTGCTCGCCCTTCTGGTGTTCACCTCGCAGTTCGGCGAGTATACCCGGCGGACGTTGATGGGACTCCAGCTCGAACACATTTCCGAACCGATCAACGTCCTCTACAAGCTCTCCTTCGCCGTCTTCGCGATACTCCTCGCCTACCTCGGATACGGCGTCGTGGGCGTCCTTCTGGGACACGTACTGGCTCGTTTGCTGGTGATCGTGACCTCGATGTACTTCATCACGAAACACGTCTCGGTCTCGGCGATCCTGACGACGACGCCGGAGTGGTTCCCCCGAGAGAAACTTCTCAACTTCAACCACCTGTCGGTACTGTACGTCTTTCTCCTCTCCTCGCTGTACCACGTCGACGTGTTGATGCTGGAGATGTACACCACGAGCGCACAGGTCGGCTACTACAAGATCGCGCTCGTGATCGCGGAGTTCCTCTGGTTCGTTCCGCGAGCGGTCCAGTCGGTGATGATCCAGTCGACGTCGGATCTGTGGGCGCAGGGAAAGACCGAACGCGTCACCGAGATTTCGACCAACGTGACGCGGTTTACGTTCGTGTTCACGGTGTTGCTCGCGATCGGTCTCGCCGTTCTCGCGGAGGATTTCGTCCCGCTGTACGCGGGCCCCGCCTACACCGCGTCGGTGGTACCGCTGTTGCTCTTGCTCCCCGGAGCGGTCGGATTCGCCATCGCTCGCCCGGTACTCGCCATCAGTCACGCGAAAGGGGATCTCCGCGTGATGATATACGCGACGGGACTTTCGGCCGGGATGAACGTCGTTCTCAACGCGATCCTGATTCCGCTCTACGGGATCGAGGGTGCCGCGATCGCGACGTCGATCGGATACGGGTCGCTTCCGGTGTTTCACGTGCTCGGTGCGCGTCGGCTGGGCTATCGGCCGCTGTCGGACCTCCGCATCGTCCCGGTCGCAGTTACGGCGACCGTCACCGGGCTCTGCATCTATCCGCTGGCGGCGGCCATCGACGGCGTACTGCTCTCGCTCCTCGTCGTCCCGCCAGTCGGATTCGTCGTCTACTCGATCGTCACCGTCCTGACCGGAGCCGTGACCCGAACCGAGGTGTTCGACGTGCTCTCCGATCTACCGCCGCCGATCAGCCGACGTGCGGCAACCGTCGAGCGAATGCTCGACGAACGGGAGTTCCCGTTCCCCCGGTAGCGGGCCGGTCCTATTCGGGTGATCTGTCGCCCGAGGGCGACGTCGGCACGAGTTGCTCCACGAGCGACCGGAACTGCCGTCCGGACGTCGAGGGCTGGTCGTAAACCTCCCTGTCCTCCGTCCGCGAGATGAGCTCTCGGACCGTGCTCTCGATGGCCGGCGTTCGCCTGTCGGTTCCGACGTCGGTTCGGAGTTCGATCGCCGTCTCGATGACCGACCGGTGGGATTCGTTCCGAACGAGATTCAAAAGGAGCAACATCTCCGATCGGCGTCGGTCGGCGTCCCAGAGCCCGTCGCCCCGAAGGTGGAGATCCGGCTGCTTGATCATCGACACGGGATCGCCGCCCGCCGCCTTCCGGAGCCAACTGGAGTACCGCTGCAGGAATATCCGATCGGCGATCTCCTGCCAGTGCGCCTCGAGCGCTCCTCCCTCGGAAATTTCGGTGAGTTGCCGAAGGTGATCCAACAACTCCCGTCTGTCGGAGCCATTCCGCATCTCCCGAACCGTACCGTCGACGATCTCCGTCGGAACGAGCTCGAGGGCGAGAGGCGTCCGGCCGGATCCGGTGAGTTCGAGGGCGAGACCGCGCTGCGTTTTCGGTCGTCTCGGTTGACTGAAGAGGAAGTTTCCGAGACTGTAGAATATCACTCCCCCGTCGACGCGTTCCCACCCCTGGGGGACGTGAGGGTGGTGTCCGACGACGACGTCGGCGCCGGCCTCGACGAGCGACCGGAGTCGCTGGTGGCGGGCGGGCGGTGAAATCGGAACGTACTCGATGCCACCGTGGGCGAAGACGATCACGACGTCCGCCCTCGTCGCTGCCGTTTCGATCCGACCCCGAACCTCCGGATGATCGATCCAGGCCGCACCGGGATCGGTCTCCGTCGCGACCCCGAACTCCCGCTCACAGAGTCCGATCAGCGCGACGGAAACCGCTCCGTCGGCGACGTCGACGTAGAGCGGTGACAGCGCGGCGGTGATCTCCGATCCGGCGCCGCAGACGCCGATCCCCGCGTCACGGCACGCAGCCATCGTCTCGAACAGGCCGTCGCAACCGTAATCCATCGAGTGGTTGTTCGCGAGCGTCACCGCGTCGACGCCCACGTCGGCGAGCAGTTCCGGCGTCCGCTCGCTCGTCTCCTTCAGCGGGCCGTATTTCGTCAGCGGGGCCGCGGATCCTCTGATCGCCCCCTCGAGGTTCACGACCGTGAGATCCGAACCGCGCATCCGTCGCGTGAGCGACTCCCCGAACGGTCGTTCCGCGACCCGGTCGCCGACGACGCAGTCGCCCGCGAGAAACGCGGTCCAGCGGTCGCCCTCGTGCTCCGTCGAGTGGGCGGTTTCCAGACGGACGGACGTCTCTGCAGAGCGCTGGGTATCCATCAGTTGTCGAGAAGACGGCGGTGATACGCTTAGTTATACACCACCCAAGCTCGGCGCTACCGTGGCCGCTACAGTGTCGTCGTCTGGGCGAGGTGCCACTCCCCGTCGTACCAGACTGCGTGCCCTTCCGAACCGTCGGAACCGACGTGGTAGCCGCAGTCGTACTCGTGAGCTCCATCGATCGACGAGAGGTCCGTCGGGAGGATCATCCCGTCCGAACGGATGCGGACGTTTCCGTTCGACGTCGGGTCGACGCCGAACAGCTCCGCATCGTCCAGGCAGTGCGACCCCGAGTGCATGTCGCCGTCGGAGCAGCCGAAGATCGCGATGAAGCCGTTACCGTATCGACGGACGAAGTTGTCTCGAACCGTGATCTGGCTGGTGTCGTGGACGTTCACGCCCCGCTGAACCCGCGTGTAATCGTGGTTCGCACCGCGGGGGTTGATCCCGTGGAAGTAACAGCCGTCGACCAGGAGGCCGTCGGCCCTGGTGGCGTAGATTTCGACGGGATAGTCCTCGCTTCGGGCGTTGCCCTCGATGTAGACGCCCGAAACGTTCACCGATCGACCGCTTCGAACCTCGACCCCGTAGCTGTGGTTCAGCTGCGTCGTTCCGCCGCTGAGATGACTCGCCGTTCCGCGGAGGCGGAATCCGACGCCGCGGTTGGCGATGGCCTGGCAACCGAAGTAGGCGGTCGCGTGGGGATCGGCGGAGCGCTTCTCCCTGAAGCCGTCGCCGCCGCAGTTCCACGCCTGACAGTTGAACCAGTTCGTCCCGAAGGTTCCCCCGTCGGAGTGACTGTCGATGTAGGTGCCGTGGCTGCCGGTGTTGTAGAGGACGAGGTTCTCGAAGCTGGCGTACGGAGCGCAACGCACCCGGAGGCCGATGTTTCCACCTTCGATACGGAGGTTCCGAACCACCGGATTGTTCCGGTAGTCGCTGGAGCCGGTACCGATTACCTCGATCACGTTCTCGTCGACGTCTCCCGCGTCGATGATCGATCCGGACGGATGCCCACCCGTGAGCGTCACCTGTTTCGTCCCGTAATCCAGCACGATCGGGAACTCCTCGCCGGCCGTCTGGGCGTCGTACGAGGAGTGAACGTAGACGGTGTCGCCGTCCTCGGCTGCTTCCCACGCCGTCTCGATCGTCGCGTACCCGTCTTCGCCAACGATTCGCCGCCCGCCGATGTCGTAGCCGTCGGTCGAACTCGAGTTGTTCTGGTGCGGGTTTCCGCTCCCCGAAGCCCGTACCGGGCCCGCGGACGCCGCAAGGCCGGCACCGCCCGTCAGTAGCATGAACATGCGCCGAGAGACACTCGAAGTCGATTCGACAGTCTGCTGTTGTGAGTGTTCGTTCACGATTCAAAGAAATATCTACTAATATATTAGTTAAATCTAACATTTAGGTAACCGCCTCCATTACTCGGTGGTAACTAGAGCGGCGAGAGAACGGTTGGACGAGCAGCTACGAACCGAGTTAGTTTAGCACCAGTCCTGTTCGCTGAACGTGACCTGCCAGTTCGACGTCTCGTCCAGTCGCTGACCGTCGATCGACCAGTCGCGCTCTCGGAGGTCGGCGTTCCGACGACCGCTCGGGAGCGGACGGACCGCGAGTGTCGTCCGGCGGCTTACGCGGGAGAGTGGAAACGTATCCGTCCGAACGAATCCGAACGCGGACTGGATCTCCGACGGGAGGACGTCGGGCGCTCCCGCGAGTAGCGCCGCGTCCTCGAAGTCCGCGAGAGCGGCACCGACGAGAGACGAGAGTCCCTCCAGGTCCTGATCGACTGTCGGGAGGAGTTCGGTCAGCCGAACGATCGACCCGGTACCTCGAGTGCCGACGATCGCGCCGGCGACGACGTCGCCGTCCCGACGTGCGAGGTAGGACACGTACTTCCACTCCGGGTTCCGGAACCGCCATCGGTAGAACCGCTCGTCGCGCACCAGCTGGAACCCCTCCGAACCGCGCCGGTCGTTCAGATTCGCGAACGCCGATGCGGGAATCGCGTCGGTTCGCTCGACCGCGACGCCGGTGGAGTCGACGGCACTCGACCGACTCCGAAGCCGTCGATATCCCGCGACGGCGCCGTCGATCGCCGCTGCGGCTACCTCTCCGGCGACCGACGGAACGCGAGTGGCCACGAGACGTCCGGGACGGTGGACGCGATAGGCGTTCGGCGCCTCCACGACGACGCGCCAGCCGAGCTCTCGATTCGCCGGCAGGGACTGTTCGTTCGGGAAGTTGAAGAAGAACGGAACGCTCCCGCGGTATCGCTCGATCGCCGCCTCGGTCATCCGGGTGAACAGTCCCTGTCGGCGGTGATCCTCGAGAACCATCGTGTCGCACGGCTGTAGCACCGTCTCGCGCCGAGAGCCGACCTCCATCTCGAGGGCGAAGAACGACCGGGCGCCGACGAGTTCCTCTCCAGCTTCGGCGACGATCACGGGAACGTGGTCGACGTAGGGGTTCTCCTCGTATTTCCAGGCGAACCACTCCGAATCGGGCGTGGCGTCGAAGACCTCACCGAAGAGTTCGAGGAAGGCGTCACGATCGTTCGGCCGATACTGACGGATCGTGTAGCCGGCGTCGGAGTGAGCGTCAACCGACCCGCGACCGACGCTGTCCACACGCCCGGTCACGGTCCGCCTCCGGTCACCACGCGCTGGTTCGGTTCGGAGCCTGCTCCGGCGTTCACTCGATCGGCGACGTCGTTCATCGTCTCGATCCGGAGATCGGTCGCGTCGACGCGGTCACGGAGATATTCGAGGATTGGTTCCATCCGTTCGGTTCCGTGCTCCGCCACGAGATCGTGGGGGTGGAGCCACATGTGAAAGACGCCGTCGGATCCGACCGCAGCGTCGATACCGCGCTTGGCTTTCGCGACGATCGGATCTCGACCGACGGCCGCGGCGACGGAGCGCAGCGGTCCCTCGAAGCCGGAGAGATACAGCGACGCGGGGACGTTCACGAGACCGTACTCGTCGACGGTCGGTGTGACGATCGGCGGCGGGGTTGCCCGGACGAACGCGTCCCCGATCTTGGTGGCTCGCCGTCGAAAGGTCGATTCCGTCGCGTGTCGCGGGTTCGGCCCGCGGTAGCAGTCGAACCCGTACTCGGCCAGCAGCCGACGGTATTTCATTCGATTGACGGGGAAGACGAACGAGGAGAGTTCGACCTCGCCTGCGGCGTCGATGCTCCGTCGCAGCTCTCGCTCTGCGATCGCTTCGGTCATCCCCTCGTGATCGAAGCGCCAGTGGGTGTAGCCGTGACTCGCGATCTCGTGATCGACGTCGGCCGACCGCACGGCGTCGACGAGTTCGCTCCCGAACCAGATCTGCTCCGCGGGCGTGTCGTCGACCGCTCGCGTGCAGCATCGCTCCCCGGCTGGATGTTCCTCGTGGCGCTCGTCACACTTCGAGTGGAAGAGGTGACCGACGATCGCCCACGTCGCCGGAACGTCGAACTCGTCGAAACGCTCCAGCAGTCGGTACCAGCACGAGCGAGCGTCGGCGACGTACTCCCCGGACGGGACGTTCAGGTGCCGCCCCCAGCCGAGTTCCCCGTCCAGTGAGATCACGACGGAACCCATCTCTGTGTTCGTTCTGGGGGGCGCCGCTGTTTATTATATCCTCTTTAAGGGTGGTTCCGTCCCGGCGCGTCGGTTTCTCGAACGCGATCCCGTGGGCGACTCCGACTTCGTTCCCCACAGCTCGGATTACGCTGTTGCTATACCGCATCGATCGCGACGATACTGCGCTAGCGCGTCCGAGCCCGGTCCACGTTCGAGCGCGGGGTTCCCGACGGGGTGATAAGCTCGTATATAAGAAAGGGGCGGCGCGTGAAAGGTCACGTCGAACACCCCGGGATCCATCCATGTACGAAGAGAAGACAATCGCTGCCGTGGTACCGGCCTACAACGAGGAGCCGTTCATCGGGGAGGTGATAGCCGACCTCCCGGAGTTCGTCGACCGGGCGTACGTCATCGACGATCGCTCGACGGACGGTACGTGGGCGGAGATCCAAAAACACGCTGGCGACGACGAGGCGGAATCGCACGTGCCGACGCCCGACGGTGGCGTCGCCCCGGCCACGATCGTTCCGATCCGACACGAACAGAACCGCGGCGTCGGTGGGGCCATCAAGACGGGGTACCAGCGCGCCCTCGAGGACGGCGTCGACGCCGCGGTCGTGATCGCCGGTGACGGCCAGATGGAACCGGACATCGTCGAGCGGGTGCTCGAACCGGTCGCCGACGGCCGCGCCGATTACTCGAAGGGGAACCGGTTACTGCACCGGGATCGGGATCGGATGCCTCGATTCCGGCGGTTCGGCAACTTCCTGCTCTCGCTCATCACGAAGATCGCCAGCGGCTACTGGAAGCTCAACGATCCACAGAACGGCGCGACTGCGATATCGAGGAACGCGCTGGAGACGGTCGACATCGACGCGCTGTACGAGGATTACGGCTTCGCGAACGATCTGCTCGTTCGCCTCAACGTCCACGGGATGCGAGTCGCCGAGGTCCCCCACCGGCCGGTGTACAAAGACGAGACGAGTCACATCAAATACTCGACGTTCATACCGAAGACGTCCACGCTGCTCCTCCAGCGATTCCTGTGGCGGCTCAAGGAGAAGTATCTGGTTCGCGACTTCCACCCGCTCGCGTTCTTTTATTATCTCGGTGCCGCCGCGACGGCCACAGGCGTCGTCGGTGGCTTCCGTTCGCTGCTCTCGGACGGAACGGGGTCCGAACGCAGTTCGTCGGTCGTTCTCTTCGTGTTCGGATGGCTTCTCATGCTGTTTGCGATGGTCTTCGACATGCGGGAAAGCGAGGAGCTGGAGCTGCTGGTCGACGACGAGGAGTGATCGTCCCGACCGGCGCTATCGCCGAACGACGCCGTGACGTCGGTAGAACTCCCGGACGCGTTCGTCCTCGAGTAGCGGTCGATGGCTCTGCAGCGACTTCATTCCCGGGTAGCTGTTCCCCTCGATGATCTTGAACCCGCCCGCGTCGTCGGTGAGGACGAGATCCCAGCCGACGTACGGGAGCTGTCGGTTCTCCTCGGCAATACCGAGTAGCCGGTCGCGGATCGTCGGCCACTCGGGGATTTCGACTCCCTCGATCTGCGCCCCTGTCGACGGGTGTTCGGCGTGTCTGACGAGATCCGTGGGTGTGCGCAGCTGGACGGCTTTCCCCATCTCACCGGTCTCGACGTCAATCGGAGCGCTGAGACCGCCCTGTGAGAAATTGTCCATCGATCCGGACCGATCCGTTCCCACGCGGAGGATCGCGATGGGAACGAACGCCTCCGCCTCCGTCTCGTCGTACATCGTGACGACCCGAAGCGTGTTGGTGGTTCCGGGGTAGACCGACGAGGAGAACTCGCTCTGTTCGACGAACTCACAGACGAGATACTCGTGGAGCCCCTCGACCAGCGACTCGAACTCCGCCGTCGTCTTCGGCTCCCCGTTGACGCGGATGCCGTCGTCGGTCTGCGAACAGAGGTAGACGTTCTCTCCTCCGCCGCCTTTGATCCACTTCAGTACGAGCCGGCCGTCGGACTGCAGGCGCTCGAGAACTCGCTGTGCCGCGTCCGTCGTCTTCCGACCTCGGAGGGAGAGTTCAGCGCCGTTCGCGCCGAGCCCCTCCGTGGCTACCGCCGGCGGTTCGTCTCGAGTCCCTCGAGGCGAACCGTCGCTGTCGAGCGGCAGGTACCGGCCGTCTCGCACCATCCCGGAGACTCCCATCCGGTGGGCCTCGAAGCGACCCATCAGCCAGTGAAAGAGGAGCTTGTTCGTGAGTGCCACGTTCCACTCACCGTTGATGAGCGGCGTGCGAACGAAGCGCTCGAAGTCGGTGAGATAATACCGGTACCGGTCGTCGGTGAGGTCGTAGACGTACTCCGATCGACTGAGAAAGCCGTGTCGCCACAGCCACAGCCGCCGGCGAAGCGGCAAGTCGTAGGTGTCGTACGATTCGAGTTCCTCCTCGAGCAACTGCCGAAACTTCAATCCACGGAGGTACAGGTCACGGATATCCATCGTTCGTTGGGAGGGGACGGACCGGTATACTTATCAGTCACCTAACGACCGGTGGCCGAAACGGCGAACCGCTCGATCCGTCGGCGGCTCTCAATCGCGACGACGATCGAACACCGTCACCGGGACGCGCGTGTTCTCGATGATTCCCCTCGAGACGCTGCCGAGCGTCTCCCGATCCTCTCCCGAGAGTTCCTCGTTTTCGGGAACGAGCCCCCGGTGGCCGACGTAAATGACGTCGAAACCGTTTGCCTCGGCGTGTTCGGGGATCACCTCAACGGGATCGCCGACGAGCAACTCCGTTTCGATTGCCACGCCTCGGTCGGCGGCCTGCTCGAGGGCCGCCTCAAGCACCTCGTTTTCGTCCACCGCTGCCTCCGTCCGCGTTGGATCGTCGATCACGTGAACGACCGTCAGCTCGGCGTCGGCCACGTCCACCAGATCGAGCGCGTTCGCGAGCGCGTTCGTACTCTCTTCGGAGCGGTCCGAAGCCACGAGAATCTTCATATCGGTTCATCTCACCTCGGCCACGTTACTATTAGCAGCGTAACTCGCCCGGGGCGTCAGTTCAGCGCCACCGATTCGCCGTCGGCGTAGACGACGACTGGTGCATCGGCTTCGAAGCCGGTGATCTCGCCGGTGAATGCGAAGGAGTCGGGTTCGCTGGTGGTTCGTCCGGTGACGGTGCCGTCGCCGTTGATCGTGTCGTAGCCGTTGATCGTCCCACCGTGTGCCGTCGATTTCTCCACGGAGCCGTCGACCGTGAACTCGTAATGAGCGGTCGCCCCGTCCCCGACGACCGTGATGACGTCGGCGCCGAGGAATGCGGGTTCGATCTCCCGACCGTTGAGCTGGACGGTCGGATTCCCGTCGGCCTCGAAGCCGGTGATCTCTCCCGTAAACGTAAACGAGTCTGGTTCGCTGGTGGTTCGGCCGGTGACGGTACCGTCGTCGTGGATCGTGTCGTAGTCGTTGATCGTTCCATCGTACTCCGTCGACTTCGAGACGCTGCCGTCGACCGTGAACTCGTAGTAGCTCGTCGAGCTGTCGCCGGAGATCGTGATCGTGTCACCGGCGAGTTCGGCCGGATCGACCGTCTCTCCGTTGATGGAGACGACGACGGGTGCGTCGGCCTCGAAGTCGGTGATCGCCCCCGTGAAGGCGAAGGAGTCGGGTTCGCTGGTGGTTCGACCGGTGACGGTACCGTCG